>JBBIJM010000049.1:0-18981 GCA_037445955.1 Syntrophobacterales bacterium | reverse complement strand
CGTTGCGGGCAGCCATCATGTATTCGTGAGGGAAGGAATTGAAGACTTGGTCAACCTCCAACGAGATGGACGAATGGCCAAGCCATATCAGGTGCGACAGGTCAGAAACGTGATTACTACTCACGGCCTGGCAGCCGAGGAGGACGAATAATGCATAGATACGAGATCATCATCTACTGGAGCAATGACGACCAAGCATTCATCGCAGAAGTTCCGGAACTTTCGGGGTGTTCCGCCCACGGCAAGACCCCCGACGAAGCCCTTGGGAACTGCAAGGACGCCATGGAGTTGTGGCTACGCACTGCCGCTGAGTTTGGGCGGGCAATCCCGGAACCGAAGGGTCGCCGCCTCAAATATGCGTGAAGAAAGGCCGCTCAGAACCACTGCTTGCACCTCGACTGGCTACAGCCTTCGGCTTCCGCGAGCGGGTGAAGCAGGCGGTTCGGTCAACAACATATGTCACCGCTATTTCCGTTGACATGCCCTTACCTTGTTGATACAAATCCCCGGACATCTCGGGATTTTCACCAAGGAGCCATGGAGCAAGGCAAAACCAGATTCAGACCCACAGCGCTCTACACAGCGGGAACCGCTCAGGTATTAATCCTGGCCCTCCTGGTGGCCGCCTATCTGAGCGGGGAAACTTTCTATATTCTCCCGGCCATCGGGGTTCTGCTCCTGCTCATGATCTATCCCGGCATCTTCAGGCCCCTGGCGGTGGTCTGGCATTATTTTTCCCTGGCTTTGAGCTTGGTGATGAACCGGGTCATCCTGGGGATCGTCTTCTTTGGTTTGGTAAGCCCGGTGGGGATCGTCAGGAGATGGCTGGGGCGGGACCCGATGAAGAGAAGACGGTGGAAAGAGGGGAACCAATCGGTTTTTGAGAACCGCAATCAGCGGATTGCCTCGTCGGATTTGGAGGTTCCTTATTGATTCCAAGGATTGGGCCTGTTCTATGGATATACTGAAGGATCTCTGGGGTTTCATGCGGGTGAGGAAGAAATACTGGCTCATGCCCATCATTATTATCATGCTCTTTCTGGGAGGTCTTTTGGTTCTGACCAGCGGTTCTGCCCTGGCCCCGTTTATTTACACCATCTTCTAGCATCAGGTCTTGAGGTTTGCCTTGGCTCCGGCGGAGAAACTTCATCGGGTAATGGATCGGCTGAGCCGCATCTTGGGGTTCCTGCTGATCGGCGCTGGGATCCTTTTCAACGAGGCGGTCATCAGATTCCTCTCCCGGGGCGAGGTCAGGTTCGCCGAGCCGGAAAAGAGGATATTCCTCGTTATCTTGGAAATATTTCTCATCGCCTTGGGATATCTCCTCATCCGGTATAAAAACGCCGCCCTGAAGAATCTCCTCCTTATCATGTTCTCTTTTCTGGCAAGCTTCGGCATGATCGAGATAGGGTTGAGGTTCATTCCCGCGAACCTGGAGGCGGAAAGACCCCTCTGGATCCCCTCGGAGCTGAAGATGGGCAACAGGGCCCTCAAAGAGGCCCATCTTAAGGTGGCCCGGATGAACCCCTATGGCTTCAACGACCGGGTCCATCGGATGGAGAAGGCCCCGGGGGTCAGAAGAATCGCCGTCCTGGGGGATTCGGTGATCTGGGGCGAGGGGGTGAGGGAAGAGGCGATCTGGACCCGCCGGCTCGAGGAGAAGCTTAACCGGGGAGGGGTCGCGGCGGAGATCTTAAACTGGGGGAAGCCCGGCTGGTCCACCCTCGATCAATTCCGCTTCCTTGCCTCCGAAGGGATCAAGTACGATTTTGATCTCCTTATCTTTGCCTTCGTGATCAACGACCCGGTCATGGATGAAAGCCTGCCCCGGCTCTTCATTTACGAAGGAGGGCTGGCGGAGAGCCTGGTCAATAATACGATCGGATACCTCTTCCCCGATGCCGCCTCCCTTTTCATTGATCTCATCAACAACTTTTTCAACGGGTATTTCGGCTACGGATATGAAAACTGGCTGAAGAAGGTCTATGAAACGGATAACCTCAATAGATATCAGGCTCTCCTTCTTAAGATCGGGGACTATTGCCGCTCCCGCCGGATCCCGGTGATTTTTGTTCTCACCCCGGAGAATTATCTCCCCTATCTCAAGGATGCCTTCGGTAAGATCGAGGTCATGCTCGAGGCAGCGGGGATTCGTTATCTCAACCTCTACCCGGAGATCCACCGGCGCTTCCATCCTCTCCCCGTGAGGAGGTTGTGGGCCAATCCCGCCGATGCCCATCCCGGCGACCTCTTGACTGAGGCCTATGCCGATTTGGTAAGGGAATATCTGGAGAGAGAAAAGGCCCTGGTTTCCACCAGGGGAAAAAGGGACCTCCGATGACAAACTATTACCTGGGTATTTCGGCCTTCTACCACGACAGCGCCGCCGCCCTGATCGGCGGCGGGGAGATTCTGGCCGCCGCCCATGAGGAGAGGTTCACCAGGAAGAAACATGACCACTCGTTTCCCGAAAACGCGATCCGCTATGTTCTTGCCGAGGCGGGACTTACCGTAGAGATGCTTACGGCGATTGCCTTTTACGATAAGCCGATCCTGAAGTTCGAAAGGCTCCTGGAAACCTATCACGCCTTCGCCCCGAAAGGGTTTAGGAGCTTTGCCGTAGCCATTCCCGTCTGGGTTAAGGAAAAGCTCTTCATGCGCAAGCTCATCTGGGACGAACTTAAGGCCGTCTCGGGCCGGCCGCTTGAGGTCAGGCCGAAGCTCCTCTTCCCCGAACATCACCTGTCCCATGCGGCAAGCGCCTTCTATCCCTCGCCTTTCAATGAGGCGGCGATCCTGACCATCGACGGGGTGGGCGAGTGGTCCACCACCACCATTGGGCAGGGTCAGGGGCGGGACATCTCCATCCTCAGAGAACTCACCTTCCCCCATTCCCTGGGCCTCCTCTATTCGGCCTTTACCTACTACTGCGGCTTCAAGGTCAACAGCGGCGAATACAAGCTCATGGGGCTTGCCCCTTACGGGCTTAGAGACACCGAGAGGTACAAAAAATACAAAGAGACGATCTTGGCTGAACTGATAGACTTGAGAGACGACGGTTCCCTCCTTCTCAATATGGATTATTTCGACTTTGCCGCGGGTTTGAGGATGTGCCGGGACGAGAAATGGGAGGGTCTTTTCGGGATCAGCCGGCGGGAGGAGGAAAGCCCCTTCACCCAGCCCCACATGGATCTCGCCCTGGCGATCCAGGAGGTTACCGAAGAGGCGGTTGTCCGCCTGGCCCGGACGGCCCGGGAACTCACCGGAGAGAGCCGGCTGGTTATGGCGGGCGGGGTGGCCTTAAACTGCGTCGCCAACGGAAAGATTCAAGAGACCGGCCTGTTTGATGAAATCTGGATTCAGCCCGCCGCCGGCGATGCCGGGGGCGCCCTGGGGGCGGCCCTGGCGGCCTGTTACCTGTGGAAGGGGGAGGAGAGGAAAGTCCCGGATAAGGGAAACGATCTGATGAAAGGTTCCTATCTGGGGCCTGAGTATGGCGACAAGGAGATCAGGTTTTTGAAAAACAGATATGACGCCGTATTCAGCCGCTATGACGATTCGTATCTGCTCCGGACGGAAGTTGCGAAGCTCCTGGCGGAAGGTAAGGTGGTAGGCTGGTTCCAGGGGCGGATGGAATGGGGCCCCCGGGCCCTGGGAAATCGCAGCATCCTGGGCGATCCCCGCAATCCCGAGATGCAAAAAAGGCTGAATTTAAAGATAAAATTCAGAGAGAGCTTCCGTCCGTTCGCCCCTTCGGTGCTCGCTGAGGATATGGGAGAGTATTTCGATCTTAAAAGCGATTCGCCCTACATGCTTCTTGTTGCGCCGGTAAACCGCCGGCACCTGAAGCCCGTCGCCCCGATCGCAACCGGGGAGCTCTTCGACCGGCTCTATCAGCTCCGGTCCGACATCCCGGCGGTTACCCATATCGATTGCTCCGCCCGGATCCAGACGGTTCACCGGGAGACCAACGAGGCCTTCTGGCTCCTCCTTCAGGCCTTCAAGAAAATGACCGGCTGCGGTCTATTGGTGAACACCAGCTTCAACGTAAGAGGGGAGCCAATCGTCTGTTCCCCGGAAGACGCCTACAGGTGTTTCATGAGGACCGACATGGAGTTTCTCGTCGTAAACGACTGTCTCTTTGAAAAGGACCGCCAGCCTCCCTGGAAAAAACAGGACCTCTGGCGGGAAGAGTTCAAGCTGGATTAGAGAGCCCGGGGCCTATAGCCTGCCGGGAGCATCGAAAGGATTTTATCGTTTCGGCTGGGTGTCATTTCGAAGGAAGCAGGGAATCTTAAGATGGATAATCAGGGAGATTTATAGTCCCTTAGGCTTCGGGAAACGGCATTTCTAAAAAAGGGTTTCCTGTCCGGTTTTCGGGAACCAAACAGGTGAGGGACCACTGGCCATGTACGGTGACTTTGCGGGCGAGGTTAAGGACAAGGTTGATTTATCCGGAAAATCTCCGGCTCAAAACAAGCTGATGGATTTGAAGGAGGCCATCGGCAGGTTCGTCCGGCCGGGGATGCACCTCCATATCGCCCACACCTACCTGCGTCCCAACGCGGCGATCTATGAAATCTGCCGGACCTTCCGGGGCAGGGATCCCCGTTTTGTCGTCAGCGCTTTAGGGTTTACGGCCGCCATGGTCCTCTTCGTTTCCGAGGGCCTGGCCCGGAGATTGATCTCTTCGTTCCTCGGAGACGCCTATCCCTTTCCCGGGCCTAATCGAATTTACCAGGAGGCCTATGCCCGGGGGAAGATCGAGATAGAAAACTGGACGGTGCTGACCTTGACCCAGCGGCTTCTGGCCGGCGCCCTGGGGGTGGAATGGCTGCCGACCCATTCCCTGGCCGGCAGTTCTCTCGAGAAGGAAAACGCCCGGGATATTTGGTGCACCGAATCTCCGGACGGGGCAAAGACTCTCCTCATCCGGGCCTTAAGACCGGATATTACCGTCCTGCACGCCTGGGCGGCGGATCCCGCGGGCAACCTGCTTATCAGCCCCCCTTATGCCGAGGGGCCTCACGGCGTATATGCCGCCCGGGAGGGGGCGATTGCCACCGTCGAGCACCTCCTGGCAACGGAAGAGCTCAAAAAATACGCCCATTTTGTCAAGGTCCCAGGCTATCTGGTGCGAGCGGTCTGTCCGGCCCCCCTGGGCGCCCATCCCGCCGGGGCCGACAACTACGGACTTAAGGATCTCGAGGCCTATGCCGAAGACGAGGAGTTCATCCGGGAGCTGAGAGACGCCTGCACAAATGAGGCGGGGCTCAAGAAATGGACCGAGCAGTGGGTTTTCGGGGTGGAGAATCACGAGGCCTACTTAAAAAGGCTGGGTTATAAAAAGATCTGGCATCTCAAGGGGAAGGCGGCAAGCGATTCCTGGATAAGCGAACTTGACGAACTTGCAGACGGGCTTGACTCCGCCGTCTTGGCGAATCCTGCCGAGAGGTTGATTATAAATGCCGCGGAGATTATCAAGGAGAAGGTAGGGGCAAACGGGTATCGGACCGTCCTGGCGGGCATCGGGGCCGCCAACCTCGCCGCCTGGAAGGCCTGGTTCGATCTGCGCCGTGAGGCCTATCCCCTGGATTTAATGGCCGAGGTAGGGTTCTTCGGTTATACCCCGCGGCCGGGGGATCCCTTTATCTTCAATTTTCGCAATATTCCCACCTGCACCATGCTTGCGGATATAATGACGGTGCTGGGATCTCTCGTCGGGGCCGAATCGAATCGCTGTCTGGGCGTATTGGGTGCCGGTCAGATAGACCGGGAGGGAAACATCAACTCCACCTTAATCCCGGAGCATCGGCTTTTTCTCGTCGGTTCCGGAGGGGCGTGCGATGTGGCCCTCGGGGCGAAAGAGGCGGTGGTCGTAACCCCGATCAGCCCCGTGCGCCTCGTTGAGAAGGTGGGCTATATTACCGCCCCGGGGATACGGGTGAGAACCCTGGTCACGGACCGGGCGGTATTCGAGAAGAAGAAAGATGAGGCAACCTTCACCCTGACCCGATTATCTCTGTCGGCGGGGAAAGGGGAACTTGAGGCCCTGGCGGAGGTCCGAGCCAACTGCGGCTGGCAGGTTCAGGTCTCCCCGGACCTCACGATTCTTGAGGAACCTTCCTTGTCTCAACTCAAAGACTTGAGGATCTTTGATCCCCGGCGCCATTTTCTGGCCGGTTAGGGGATCAGAGGCCAAGGAGCTTGTGGCAGGTCAGGCACTCCGGGGGAGCCTCCGGCAGGGGAGATTGCTGGAGTCGGGCCAGCCCCTCCCTTTTCAGAAGACCCCTCTGCATATCCCCAAGATGGGCCTCCCGGGCGGAAAAGGCCTCCCGGAAGCGGACGTAGCCCTCCCGTCTCCAGATGTCCCAAAAAGGTTCCCGGAAGATATTCCCGAGGCTCGGCTTGGGGATCTCGATCTTTTGTCCGGCATAAAATCTCCTGAAAGGAGAAGCCACCGGGGGATGGAGATAAACACAAGGGGAGACCTCCCCATCGGTGGAAATATAGAGATTTTTCAGGGGGTTTTCCTCACACACCGCCTCATTGGCCGGGGTCAGGCGAGGGTACTTAATGGGGATCTTCGCCCTGCGGGCGGCGACCCTGGTCTCCTCAATCAGCCTGCCGAACGGGGCGAATCCCTCCCGGGAGAGGAAGGGGGAGTCAGCGGCCCAGCCGCTTAAGGAAAAAACCCCCTGGTCGGTCTGCCAGGGGGTGGTCTGGTGGATCAGGTTGGTCAGCACTACCTCTTCCATGGCGAGCGTTTTGGCAAGCCCTGGCAGGAGGGGGATTTCGGCGATATTGTCCTTGAGCATCAGGTAGATGAGATGGATCTTCGGGCGGCGGATCTTTTCCTTGAGTTTGATTTCGTTTAGAATCTCGATGTTTCCGATTAATTCGTCGAGATCGGAGTTCACCCGGATCCCGTTGTGAGTTTCTCTTCTGGCCCCGGCGAAGGAAAAACCGATAAAATCGACCCCCGCGGCGACTAAAGCGGAGAGACAAGACCGGTTCAATCCCTGACCGCTGGTCACAAAACCGACCCGGGCGCCTTCTTCCTTCGCAAGGCGGATCGCGTCGATGAGATGGGGATGGAGGAGAGACTCCCCCCAGCCCTCTAAAACCACCGTTTCCACCTGCCGGAAATACGGTCGCAAGGTCTGAAAGTCGGCAAACCTCATGTCCCGGCCCTGCCAGTTTTCTTCCCCGAGCCGGGGGCACATGAGGCAGCGGAGGGGGCAGCGGGTGGTGAGCTCCACCTGCCAGGCGGAAAAGATCCGTTTCGGCTGGGGGGGTTTAAAACGGTCGAAAAAGCTCATCCCCGGGGTTCACTCCTGGCTTCGCACCGCGAGGAAGATCTTATAGAGTCCGGCTATAACGAGAAAGCCCAGCGCCCAGATCCCCAGGGTTATGGCGATCTCGGGCCAGGTGGGGCCGTAGGCGGTAACCTTGCCCAGGGGCGAGGGGACAAACCCGGTAACAACAAGGCCAAGGCCCTTCTCGATCCAGAGGGCAATAAACGTCGCCCCGCAGGCGATGGCCAGGGTAAATTCGTTCTTCCGGGTTTTGGGGCTGATCAAAAGCCCCAGGGCCAGGAAAGTCAAAACAGTTGCGATGGCCATTGCCCCGGCTACGAGAGTCTGGCCTTCGAGACCCACGAAAAGATACTCGAAGTGATGCATATGTTCCGGCATCCGGCTGTAGAAGGCGGTGAAGAGTTCGGCCAGGACAAAGAAGATGGTCGTGACCAGGGCATAGGTCACGATCTTGGCCAGGGCGGAGATGGCCTTTTCTCCGGCGTCGAAGGCCCCGAAGCGTTTCAGGATCAGGCACAGGAGGATGAGCAGGGCCGGGCCTGAGGCAAACGCCGAGGCGAGAAACCGCGGGGCCATGATCGCCGTGAGCCAGAAACCCCTGCCGGGGAGACCGGCGTAGATAAAGGCGGTGACCGTATGGATGCTGATCGCCCAGGGGATGGAAAGGTAGATTAAGGGCTTGACCCAGGGGGGAGGCGGGGCGCCCTTCCGGTCGGCGGTCAGGACCGCCCAGCCGGTGACGAGGTTGATCGCCAGGTATCCGTTTAGGACCACCATGTCCCAGAAAAGGACCGACGAGGGGGAGGGATAAAGAAGGACGTTCATAACCCTCCTGGGCTGGCCCAGATCGACAAAGATAAAGAGGATGCACATGATAACCGAGGCCACCGCGAGGAATTCCCCAAGCACGGTAATTTTCCCGAAGGCCTTGAAATCGTGCAGATAATACGGAAGGACCAGCATCACCGCCGAGGCCGCCACCCCGACGAGAAAGGTGAACTGGGCGATATAGAGCCCCCAGGAGACGTCCTGGCTCAAGCCGGTCAAACCGAGGCCGTATTCGAGCTGTTTTAAGTAATAGTGAAAACCTAAAGCGACGATGAAAAGCAGGGCTGCCGCAAGGGCCGCATATTCCCGATTACCTCTCAGGGCCTTCTCTAACACGCTATCCTCTCCACAAATAATAAACCTGAGGTCCCGTTCCCAATTCCCCCCTCCGCCGCAGGGCAAGCCCTCCGCTTAAGAGCCGGCGGATTTCGGAGCGTTCGTCGGCCAGATCGCCCACGGTCATGGCCTTCTGGGGACAGGCAGCGACACAGGCGGGCGGTTTCCCCTGGGCCAGCCTCTCTTCGCAGAAATTGCACTTCTCCACCACCCCGGCGGCCCGCAAGGGATAGTTGGGATTGATCTTCTTGACCGCCGGTCCCGGTTCCCGCCAGTTCATGCTCCGGGAACCGTAGGGACATCCGGCCATGCAGAACCGGCAGCCGATGCAGCGGTGATAGTCCATCATGGTGATCCCGTCGGGCCTTTTAAAGGTCGCCCCGGTGGGACAGACCCGGACGCAGGGGGGATTATCGCAATGGTTGCACAAGACGGGCACCGAGAGGCTCTTCAGGGATTCCGGCAACATCCGATGATCCTGGCCTGGAAATACGGCCCCGAAGGGTTCGCTTCCGATCCAGCGGATCTGGTGGCGAGAATCGAGGAACGAGGGAACGTTGTGCTCCTCATGGCAGGCGGTGATGCAGTCGGGGCAGCGGTTCCGGCATTTAGCAATGTCTATCGCCATGCCCCAGCTGCGGGCGGTCAAGGCGGAAGCCGGGACATCCAAGGGCCGTTTGGTTTTGGCGGCCAGTTCGTAAATCATGGGCGGGCAGGCTAAGCCCAGTCCCAGGCACCCGGCAATTTTCAATATCTCCCGGCGGTTAAGAGGCATTAACGCACCTCCTTGGGTTGATGATGACAACTGTAGCAGTTTGGTTTGGCGCCGACTCCGTCGTGACAGCGATCGCAGAACTTGCTTTTGTTGCTGTGGCATCCGAGGCAGCCCGACGAGAGGCTTATCGTATGTTTCCGGCCGTCTTTGGCCACATAGATCCGGTTCCCTTCCCGGACCACCCGGTTTTTCAGCTCCGTAAGAAGCTTGGCGTGGTTGTTCCTCATATACTGTCTATCTTCGAGACATTTTCTCTCTTCTAGCCGGTCTATCGTCTCGGTGGCCAGACTCGGTTCCGGAAGGGCAGTGGCCTTGATTCGTCCGTACCAGAAGGGGATGGTGATCAGGATTAAGAATATCAGTATCCCCGCGATGATCTTTCCGCCGTCATAGAGCTTCATCTGTTTCTACTCGCTTAGGGGCTCGCCCCTTAGGTTCGTGGTCCTTCCCTTTTCACCCTTCATGACGAGGGCGTTTCCCAGAAGCTCATGCACCCCGGTCACCGTAACCCCGGGGACCCAATAGTCCATCAGGGCTGTCAAGGTTGCCCGGTCGATGGCGCAGATGCAGCTTAAGGTATTTACGCCGTGTTTTTCCCGGACGTCCTTGACCGCCATGGCCCGGGGCAGGCCGCCCCTCATCCGCATCTCGAGGTTTTCGTCGTTGCCCAGCCCGGCCCCGCCGCCGCAGCAGAACGTCTTCTCCCTGATGGTATCCTCGGGCATTTCATAAAAATCGTTGCAGATGTGCTTGAGGATATAGCGGGGCTCCTCGAAGAGTCCCATGGCCCGGGCGGGATTGCACGAGTCGTGGAAGGTCACGATCCGCCCATCGTTCCGTCTGGGATCAAGTTTTATCTTTCCGTGCCGGATAAGATCGGCGGTGAATTCGGCAATGTGGACCATCCGGGTAGAGCGGGCGCTTTCAAAACGGGTGCCGGTGATGGGGGATACGGGCTCCTGGAGGAAGTCCGGCGGCCCGTTTAACGTGTCCATGTACTGATGCATCACCCGCCACATGTGGCCGCATTCGCCGCCTAAGATCCATTTCACCCCGAGACGTTTGGCCTCGGCGTAGATCTTGGCATTGAGCCGCTTCATCACCTCGTGGGAGAAGAAGAGCCCGAAGTTGCCCCCCTCCGAGGCGTAGGTGCTGAAGGTGTAATTGAGACCGAGCTCGTGAAAAAGCATCATATACCCCATACAGGTATAGGTGCCGGGGTCGGCGAAGAAATCGCCCGACGGGGTGACAAAGAGGATTTCGGCCCCTTTCTTGTTTATCGGTACTTCGATCCGGACGCCGGTGCGGTCTTCGATGTCGTCGGTCAAGAAGTCGAGAATGTCCTTGATCCCCCCGGGCTGGATGCCCAGGTGGTTTCCCGTCCGGAAGCAGTTCGCCGCAGGTTCGGTGATCCAGTTGATGTTGCAGCCCACCAGGTTGAGGAGTTCCCGGCCGATCATCGTGATTTCCGCCTGATCGATCCCGTAGGGGCAAAAGACCGAACAGCGCCGGCATTCGGTACATTGATAGAAATAGTAAAACCACTCCTTTAGGACATCGACGGTAAGGTCCCGGGCGCCGGCGATGGCCCCCAGTTTTCCCTTTACGGTAAAGTAGCGCCGGTAGACCGATCGAATCAGCTCCGCCCTGAGCACCGGCATATTCTTCGGATCCCCGCTGCCGATATAAAAATGACACTTATCGGCGCAGACCCCGCAGCGGACACAGATATCCATAAAGAGCCGAAACGAACGGAATTTTTCCAGGCGCTCCTTCATTCCCGCCAGGACTATCTCTTGCCAGTTCTCGGGAAGTTTCCAGTCCCCGTCCGAGGGCTGCCAGACCCGGGGGTTGGGAAGGTCCAGGGCCTTTAGACTTTTCGGCGTGCCCGCATAGCTCCAGGTGCCGGGACGAAAGACGGTTGGAGTGGCTGTCCAGCCGGTCTCAGGCAGGGCAAAGGAGAACTGGAGTTCTTCCGGTTTAGGCAGGGTTGAGGACATCAGTTTTCCTCCACAGGCAATCCGGCGGTTTTCATCTGAGCACGAAATTCGTTTTCATAGTCATTGTAGGGATGAACCTTGACCGGGGCATTCCAGGGATTGACGTGTCTCTTGCTCCGGCTGTTGCCGGCCAGATTTCTCGTGGGACTCAAAAACACCCCCCCCAGATGCATCAGTTTGCTTGCCGGAAACCAGACAAGAAGACAGGATATCAAAAAAAGGTGCACATAGAAAAGAGGGCTCAAATCCTGAGGTAAAACCGGGGTGAAACTGGCCCAGCCCCGGGCCAGGGCCTTGATCGCGAGGATATCCACCGGGTAGAAATGGCGCATCAGGATGCCCGTTGCCACAATCCCGCCGAGAAGAAGAACGGCGAAGTAATCGGAAAAGAGGGAGATGTAACGGAGCTTAGCTAAGAGAAGCCTCCGGAGAAGGAGAAAAGAAAGTCCCAGCAAAATGGCGATGTTGGTCAAAAACAGAGGAGGGCTTGAGATTTCTAGAAAGCCGTCGAGAAGGGCGAGACCCGTTACCCAGGGGCCGACGGGTTCCAGGAAAAAGCGTAAATGCCGCACGAGAATGACAAAGAGGGACCAGTGGAATACAAGGGCGAAGAACCACAGCCATTTGGCGCTGTCATAGCCTAAGCGATCCCCGTTTAGGTCGAATTTGGTGTTGCGGAAAAGGGAACGAAACAGGAGAATCTCCCCGGCCATCCGGGCCAATACGCCGGGAGTTCCGGAAGGATTCTCCAGAGGGTTTGCCTTTATCCAGGGAAGGGATTTGCCCTGGCCGCAGGTGGTCACGATCCGGAAGGGAACGGGGGATCTCGCCCAAAGGATGAGCCTCCCGATGAAACCCAAAAGAAAGAAGCCCAGGGCGAGATAGGGCAGAACGATCCCGATGAGCGACTGTCCCTTCAGGCCGATAACGGCCAAAGGCAGGGTGATCAAGACGGCCATCGCCCCGAGGGCAGGAAGGATCTTCTGTTTCGTCATCAGTGCCATTCCCAGTCGATAAAGGGTTTTTTCAGATCTGCCATCGCGTTGACGATCAGCTCCACCAGTCCGCCGTAGAAGATTCCCGATTTTTCCCAGGCGCCGTAATATTCTATCATGTCCCGGAATTGACCTTTGCAGTTGGAACAGGGGGCGCAGAGGTATTTCTTTACCTCCGGACCCGGCTGGTCGGAAAAGGCCTCGAGGATCTGCTTCATCTTCATCCGGCCCGAAACGGCGGAACGCCAGTCGGGGAAATTGGTGGACTGGGTGATGGCGAAGCCGCTCCCGCCGCCGCAGCAGTAGTTTTTTATCCCCGGAGGGGACATCTCCCGGAAATCGGGGCAGATCTTCCTTAAAATCCGGCGCTGCGGCTCGACTATCCCCATCAGGCGGACCATGTTGCAGGGATCGTGCAGGGTTACGGGAAAATTGTTCCGGCCCGGATCGAGCTTGAGCCGGCCGCTAAGGACGATCTCTTCCATCAGGGGGAGCATACTCTCCCGGGGTATGTTGAGATCGCCGGTCAGCACCCGGTCGGCAATGACGATCATCGCCTTATGGGCATGGCCGCACTCGCCCAGGGAGATTTTTTTGACCCCAAGGGCTTTGGCGGCCTGAGCGTGCACCAGGGCCACCCGGGCAAACTGGATATCATCGTACCAGACCCCGTAGTTTACCGCGTCGTATCCGGCCAGATCGCTGGAGATGGTCCAATCGACGCCGGCTGCGTCAAGGAGAATGGCGAAGGCCTCGAGATTCTCCGGCCAGGCCATGAATTCCCCGGCATTGTGCAAAAGAAGCGTCTCCGCCCCCTTCTTGTCCACCGGGATCTTGATCTTCCGGCCGGTTTTCTCTTCGATCTCCTCCTCGACAAATTCGAGAATGTCCTTGAGGGCGTGAGGGGTCATCCCGGTGGTGGAACCGACCCTCAATTGCTGAACCGATCCCTTCTCGTGAATCTCTTTGGGGGCGATCCCCATTTGCTGACTGAAGAGTTTCCTGATCTCCCTCGAGACGATCGCGTTGTCGCAGCCCAGCAGACAGACCTGGGCGCACCGGCGGCAGAGGGTGCAGCGGTAGGAAAGCTCCGCGAGTCTGGCTAAGGTCTGCCAGTTGAGATCTATGTCGCTGCCGAAGAACCTTCTCTTTAACGGATGTTCCTTCTTTATGTATCTGGCGACGATCCGGCGGAGGATCTCCGGCCGGAAGGTCGGACGGTAGATCTCCTTACGTCCGCTTGAGACGTAGGCCGGGCATTCGTCGGAGCAGATCTGGCATTTGACGCAATATTCCAGGGTATGGAGAAGCGGCTGGAGGAAGGTCCAGTTGTCGTCGGGGGAAAAGGTCTTTTCCAGCCCCGCAAGGAATTTTTCGATAAAGGCCTCCTCTTCCTCCCTCCCTGGAGGCGGCGTCAGGCCCACGGCGACGATCCCGTCGAGAGATGCGTCCAGGCGTCGGCGCTGATCCTCGGTCAGCGCTCTTATCGGTTCCCGGTCGATCCGGTCATAAGGCGGCGGCAGGGGGGAAAACTCCGATGCCTCGAGAGTCGCCACCTGTTCGCCGGGGACGCTGAAAAAATCAAGGGTCGTTTTCTCTTTCATGGCCTACCTTCCCTCCCGCGGCTTGATCTCCGTGGCCGCCTCTGCCCAGGTCTTGCCGGCGGGAATATGTTTCCCTTCCCAGGATACCTTCCTTCCCAGGTAGCCGTTGATCTCCCTCTCGAGAGCGCTTCCCGGCAGGTTGGGCTCGTCTTCCCACCGGATGAAGTAGTAGGCGAAGATCCTCGTTATATAGTGGAGGGAACGGGTGAAGGGCAGCCAGATGAGGAAGAGATCGAAAAGGACGATATGGAGGATAGTCGAACCGTGGAGTGAGGGGGGGCTGAAGGTGATCAGGCCGACCCAATAGGAGCGGTAATCGGCCAGGGTCGGATCGGTGATCAGCCAATCGTAAAGACCGCTTAAGGAAACCAGCAGGAAGAAGATGTAATTGAAGAAGTTAAACGGGGTGGCATAGGACCTCAACCCGGGGTCCGTAAGCCTGATTACGATCATCCCAATGCTGCCGAAGGTCCCGGCGATGAAGGCAAATCCTCCGGTCAACTGAAGCAGGTAATAGAAGAACTGCCCCGGAAGCTGGGGAGAGTCTCCCTGGATAACCAGGCCGAAATACATGGCCAGGGCGGCTGCGAAGCAGAGGATATGGAAGGTGATGATAAAGATGAACCCTAGATGCCAGGGAAGAAGGAATGACCAGTAAACCGGGTTCTTCCGGTAATACTCGCCCATGTAGAAGTTGTCCTTGAGGGCATAGAGAAGGCTTCTTAAATGGGCCTTGGGGCGGGGCCTGGTCCACCATTCCTGGTTTTCATAATAGGAGCCTCCATATCGATAATTTTCCTCATGGATCACCGGATAGAGGTCCCACCGCATATGGCGGGGCAGCCTGAGCCAGGCCAGGGCCTTAACCGTATACATCGACAGGATGACGATGTAGGCCGCATAGGTCAGAACGATGATAAATGTTCCCATATTCCTCCTCGGATAAGGAATCAGACGCAGCCGGTCGGTTTGGCGAGTCCGGCGAGCTTGCAGGCGCCTTTTGCCGGGCCCGTGGGAAAGAGTTCGTAGAGCCTCTTCATGTCAATGCCGTTATCTTTCAAAACCTTCCTCACCATCGGGGCGATGCCGAATTTCTGATAATAATCCCTGAGGTAATTGATGATCTTCCAGTGCTCCTCGGTCAGATCACCCTCTATCCCTTCGAGTTTGGCGTAGTTAGAGACAAAGTCCTCGTTCCATTTATCCAGCTCCTGAAGGAATCCGTCTTCATCGACCTCATAGGCTTTTCCCGCTAATTCGATAATAGGCATACCCTACACCTCCAAAAAATTTATTTGCTATATTTTAACGTTTGTCTAGCTCCGGCAAATTCCGCTGCTTGTCATCCTGAAACGTCTGGCCTGATTGATCAGGCTGGAAACCCAGAGCGGCTCTCCCAGGGCATGGAGATGGGTGAAGGTGGCCAGGGTGTTCTTGTAAACCAGACCGTCCCGGGCGCCGTCTATCCCTTCCCCTCTCTTGACTTGAAAGACCAGGCCGCCTTCGTCTTCAAGCGGGGGATCAACCTGGCAGTAATGGAATTCGTGACCTCTTACCATAACACCCAAGGGGAAAAAAGGGTTTTTTTTGATCACCCGGAGCAACGTATAGCCGTGTCCCTGGGGACGTTTCTTCAGTTTAAACGAGACCGGCAGGACCCCTGCCATGGGATACTTTTTTTCTTCGATAGTAAGATATTTCCCCAGATAGATAAAACCCCCGCATTCCGCATAGACCGGCAGGCCCCGTTCGATGGCGGAGCCGAGAGACCGCCGGAAACCGGAGTTGCCGGCGAGGATCTCGGCGCTGGTTTCCGGGAATCCACCGCCAATATAGAGCCCGTCGATCTCGGGAAGGCATTCATCGTCCGCGGCGCTTATTTCCACAATCCTGGCCCCGGCCGCAACGAGGCCTTCGATGTTCTCCGGATAGTAGAAGTGGAAGGCCCTGTCCCTGATTATTCCGATATTTACCCGGTTGTCTCCCGCCTCGATGCGGGGGAGGGGTTCCGGCCCGTCGCAGGACCAGGGGGGGGCATCTTCTGCCGCAGAGATTAAACCGGCAACGTCGAGATGCCGTTGCGCCAGGTCGCCCATCATGTCCAGTACGTCCCGTACCCGGTGATGCTCCTCCGGGGGAATCAAGCCTAAATGCCGCTCAGGCAGTGAAAGGTCTCCGCCTCTGGGGACAACCCCGAAAACCGGAAGTCGGCAAATCGCCTCGATCGATCTTCTTGCCGTCTCTCCATGACGCGCCGTCCCGGTCCGGTTGAGGATGACCCCCTTGATCTTTACCTCCGGATCGAGGGTCTGGCAGCCCAGAACCATGGCCGCCGCGGTTCTGGTCGTCTTGTCGCAGTCAACTACAATTATCACCGGGGCGGAAAGGAGCTTGGCGAGCTCGGCGGTAGAATGCTCCCCTGCCGGATTCATCCCGTCGTAGAGCCCCCGGTTACCTTCGATAAGGGCCAGGGTGTTTTCCTTAGCCCGCCGGGAAAACGAACCGCGGACCTTATCGCTGCCCATTAAATAGGTGTCCAGATTGAAACAGGTAGAAGACGCCGCCCGGGATAACCAGGCGGCGTCGATGTAGTCCGGCCCCTTTTTGAAGGGAACGACGGGAATGCCTCTTCTTGAGAAGGCCACCGCCAGGGCCATGGTCAAGGCCGTTTTCCCCGCCCCGCCCCGCAAGGCGGCTATAACCAAACGGGGAAGGATGCGGCTCATCTTCATGACCTAGGTGCGGGTTCCTTCCTCTTTCGGATAGTACTCGGCCAGGACCAGATAGGTGGAGCTGCCGCTCGACCAGTACCTTACGACGCCCTCATCCAGCAGCTCTTTAACTGCGTCCTGAACGGCATGCCGGTCCTCCCCGGGGAGCCATCTCACCACGTCCCGGATGTAGAACATCTTTTTCTCGCCGCTGGACTTTTGTTTGAACGAGTCCAAAACCAGGGCCTTTAAGTTTCCGCTCATAATCAGCTCCACTTGAAGAGGGTCGAGGAACGGAAGGTTTCCGTCGCCAGATCGAAGTCATCGATGTGCTTATCGGTGAAGGGGATCCCGGTCAAGGTGAAGAACCTCTCCCATCCGATGCGCTCGATCCACTCGCCGACCCGCTCGTGCTTCCTCGCACCTTTTGCGTAAACCTCGATGATGTTCTTTACCGCCTCAACCGTCTCCGGCCAGCGGGGAGGATTGTTCGGCAGGTAAGGAATGGCGAGTTTGGAAAACGACGGGGCGGTTCGGGCGTTGGAGACCTTGCCCCCTACCCAGATCGAGATGCCGTCATTTTCCGGGTCCGCAATCGGCATGGCCGGGCAGATGGTGTAGCAGTTGCCGCAGTACATGCACTTGTCCTCGATTAAGGTCACGGTCTTTTTGGCGACGTCCCCTCTGATGGCCCCGGTGGGACAGGAGGCCACCGTTGAGGGTATCTCGCAGACGTTGGGGAGACGTTCGCTGTCCACCTTGGGCACTGTCCGGTGAATACCGAGGATCGCTATATCGGAGCAGTGAACCGCCCCGCACATGTTGAGGCAGCAGGCCAGGGCGATGCGGACATGGGCGGGCAGGGTCATGGAGGTAAAGTATTCGTGAATTTCATCCATCAGGGCCTTCACCGGGCCGGAGCCGTCGGTGGCGGGGGTGTGGCAGTGGATCCAGCCCTGGGTGTGGATGATATTGGAGATGGACCGCCCGGTTCCTCCCACCGGGTAACCCTTCTTTTGGAGTTCCTCGATAAGAAGGGGGAGGACCTTTTCGTCTTCCAGGAGGAATTCGATGTTGTGGCGGCTGGTGAACCTTAGGTAGCCTTTGGTAAATTTCTCCGCAAGCTCGCAGATCTCCCGGATGTGATCCGTGGAGAGGAGGCGGGCCGATCCGGCGCGGACCGAATAGAGCTTTTCGCCCGATTCGGAGGTATGCACCAGAACCCCGGGCCTGGGGATTTCGTGATAACGCCACTTGCCGTAATTACGGGCAATCACCGGCGGGAGCATTTCTTTATAATCTGGGGGGCCGATATCCGTTTTAGCCATGTTACTTTACCTCCTTCTTGATATCCTCAGGCCAGAAAAACACGTAAGGATTCGTTCTCGGGTGTTTTACCATCTGGGGAACCGCGGGCAGGCCGACCGCTTTCAGGAAGACCCTCATGCCGACCCGTTTGATGAGTTCCCCCAGCCTCTCCCGGGACTTGCCGTGCTCGTCCCACCAGTCGAGGATCCGCTCAAGCAGGTCCTTGAGTTCGTCATAAGGGGGTTCCAATTTCATGAAGGGCACGATTACCCAGGAGAGGAGAGCCCCTTCGAGAATGGGCGCTTTGCCGCCGATAAGGATCGTCGCCCCTCCTTCTTCCCCCTGCCGTAAGGCCTTGGGCATCAGGTTGATGCAATGCATACAGTGATTGCAGTCCTCGTTGGCAATCTTCATTTTCTTCCCGTCGAATTCCATGCACCGGGTGGGGCAAAGATTGATCACCTCTTTATTGATGTCAAGACCGGAGGCGCCATAAGCCTCGACCTCGGTCTGATCGATCCGGATGTCGCCTTTCCAGGTCCCGATCACGGAGAAATCGGCCCGGGCGATGGATGCCACGCAGTCGTTGGGACAGGCGGAGATCTTCGCCTTGAACTTGTAGGGGAACATGGGGCGGTGCATCTTGTCCTGGAAGCTCATGGTGATGTTGTAGCAGACATCGAGACTGTCAATACAGGCCCACTCGCAGCGGGCCGGACCCACGCAGGCGCTGGGGGTCCGCAAGGCGGAGCCCGAGCCGCCCAGATCAAACCCGGCCTCGCTGAGATCGTCGAAACAGGCCTGGATGTTTTCGGTCTTTGTTCCCAGAAGGATAATGTCGCCGGTGGAACCGTGCATGTTCGTCAAACGGCTGCCGTGCTTGTCCCATACATCACAAAGCTGGCGAAGCTTGTCGGTCTTGTAAAACCAGCCCGTCGGATGGTTAACCCTCATGGTGTGGAAGGCCTGGACATTGGGGAAGAGATCCGGGCGGTCGGAATACCTTCCGATGACGCCGGCGCCGTAGCCCTTTACCCCCACAATCCCCCCATGTTTCCAGTGGCCGATCTTCTCTTTGTAGGAAAGCTCCAACTGGTTGAGAAGA
>JBBIJM010000048.1:0-19556 GCA_037445955.1 Syntrophobacterales bacterium | reverse complement strand
GGGTCCATAGGCAGAGTTCGCCAGCACCCCGGTCAGGAGATCCATCATCAGGGTAATTCCATAACCCTTGTATCCGCCGACAGGCAGGAGAAATCCCTGGAGGGCGGCCTTGGGGTCCGTGGTCGGTCGGCCGTGGATGTCTATGGCCCAATCCGGCGGGATCGTTTTCCCCTCTTTAGCCGCCTGGCGGATTTTTCCCCGGGCGACGACACTGTTGGCCATATCCAGAACCACGGGAAAATGCCTTCCCGCTGGCACGGCGACGGACCAGGGGTTGTTGGCCAGCAATTTCTCCGCCCCGCCCGTCGGGGCAATCTGGGCGGAGGCGTTGGTTAGCGCAAGGCCGATCATGTCCTCCTCTGCCGCCATGAGGGAGTAGTGGGCGCAGGTTCCAAAATGGTTGCTGTTGCGGACCGCGACGCAGGAAACCCCCACCTCCCTGGCCTTTTTAACGGCCATCTCCATAGCCCGATAGCCGATAACCTGACCGAATCCGTTCTCCCCGTCGAGAAGGGCCGTCCCCTTCCTCTCCTGAATGGGACGCAGTTTCGGCCGGGGATTGATAAACCCTCCTTTAAGTTTTGCCGTATAGACGAGCATCCGGATCACGCCGTGGGTATCGACGCCCCGCAGGTTTGACCCTACAATGGCATCCGCCGCGATCTTGGCGTCCTCCGGAGGCACGCCCAGCTTGGCGAAAACCTCCGTGCAGAACGCCAGGAGTGCCTCCGGCCTCACAATGATTTCTTCTTTTCCCTTCGCTTCTCCCATGTCCAGCCCTCCCGGAACCGGCGGCTTGGCGGTGCAGCACCTGCCGCCGCATGTAATTTTCGTCGTCTCTTAAGCCCCGCGCCCATCGGCCCGAGCGTCAGCCCTTCAGGCGTTGATGGCGGTTTGCGATCGGGACGCCCCCTTGGGCTTCATCCCGGCCCAGACACCCCAGACGGGATAAAGCGAGCAGATCACCTCGATGTAGGCCGGCACCTTTCTCTCGTTGGCAGCCAGCGCCCGTCGGATCGCCGGCCCGATTTCGTCGGCCTCGGTCACTCGCTGGGCGTGCATACCGAAGGACTCCATGGATTTCGCCAGGTGGCACCGATCGCTTGTGAGGACATCGGCGGTGTAAGGCTCCTGGCCGGCTCCCCAGGGGCCTTTTCCATATCCGGCAAATCCGGAGTTATTGATATGGATGATGGTGACACCCCACTGATAACGCACCGCCGGTTCGAAATTGCCCATCATGTAGGACAGGCCGGCATCGCCCGTCACGGCTACCGCCGGTCGCTCCGGATGGAGGATTTTCGAGGCGATGACCCCCGCCAGGGAGAATCCCAGGGTGGAGATATTGCCCCATCCCAGGTAGCTGTGGGGAGCGACGGCCTCGTATATAGTGGAAAGCTGGTCCCGGGGGCTGCCGGATTCCGCCGTGAGGAAGGATTCTTTCGGATCGAGGATCATCTGGAGTTCCGCATACACCCGAAACGGATTGATGGGCTTGTCACTTGAGGTCATGGCCGCCCGGTACTTTTCCGCCAGCCTGGCCTTCAGCCCCCGGATCTCATCCAAAAGCTCCGGATTGGCCTTTACCCCTCCGCCCGTCTGGCGGGAAAACTCCTCTATCAACTGATTAAGCACTAACTTCGCGTCCCCCAGAAGGGCCCCTGCAAGCTGATAGCTCTTGTTAAGGTCGGCATTGTCAATGGTGCACTGGATGATGGTCTTTCCCTCGGGATCAGGAATCTTATGCGAAAAGCGGTTCGGCGACAGGCTGGAGCCGATGGCAAGGATCAGATCGCAGGTGTTGAGAAAGTGCTCCGCCGGTTCGCCCCGGACACCGATGGATAAGGGATGGTTCTCGGGGAAGGCGCTCTTGGCCTTAAGGGTGCAAATCACCGGAATCTGGGAGAGTTCGACGAACTCCAAGAGATCTAAGCAGGCATCCCCGTAGAATACGCCGTCTCCCACATACAAAATCGGCTTCTTCGCTTTCAGAAGGGCCTTGACCGTCGCCTTCACGTCGTCTGGATCCGCCTGAGACCTCCATCCCTTAACCGGTTTGTAGGGGTAGAGCTCCTCGTCATAATCACCGAGGCTGGTGGGCAGCTGCAAAAGCACCGGGCCGGGCCGGCCTGTTTTCAAGAAGGTGTAGGCCCGGGCCATGAATTCCGGCACCCGCCGGGCAAGGGGGATCGTGGAGGTCCAACGGGTAAAGTTGGCGGCCACCCGGTCGATACTGTAGTGGCTGTTTTCCGTATCCCCGGGATTGACGGCGTCGGTGAGGCAGAGAACCGGCGAGGAATCCTCAAAGGCCTGGGTGATGGCGGGAATGCCGAATTGAAACCCCGGGCAGTTAACGCCGCCCTGAAGGGTGCACACCCCGAACTGTTTGCCGTCGGACAGACGGGAAAAGGCGTCCGCCACGGCGACGGCAAACCGCTCTTCCCTCATCATTAGGAGCGGTATCTTGCCCTCATCGCCAATGGCATTGTTAATCTTGCAGGAGGGAAACAGTGATACGAATGCCACCTTCTCCTTTTCCAGGATCCGGGCAATTCCTGTAGCCGCGCTAATCATAAGGACCTCCTAAGTATTTATCCATGTCGATACACGCCTTTCGAGCAACCAAGACGATTGCCCGCGAAGTGGAATGGCAAAACCGAGCCCCTGTGATCCACGTCACCGCCGGGCGCTTATTTGGCAGCACCCTTGTTTTTGCTGCCAGCCGAGGGGGATATCCCCGCTAATGTTTCGGGAGAGGCTTTCCCGCCGGGTTAAGCTGTACAATTATTTGCCCGCCAATGTCAAGGATAATTTACACTATATGTACACTTAATGCAATTTATCAGCAGGGCGTCCTCTCCGTGGCACCCGATTGCCCCCTGATTCCGCATCCCCTTCACCCCAGGATAAGCACTTTCATAAACACTATTAATGGAGTTAATTATATCACCTCAAACGGGGCGCGGGGATTGTCGAAAGCGGATCCCTATTGAAAGGTATTGTGCGTTTAATGATCCACCAGTGCAATCCGGCCCGTTAATCTGGTACTGCCGGCTCCGTCCTCCGGCGGATCATGGATCATCCCGTTTCCCGTCTGCGGGAACGCCTTCCAGGGGAAGCCCCTGCCTCGGGTAGAACAGGGCACGATCCTGCCGATTAAGTCCCCAGCATCCTCTCTGCCCCCTGTTTCCCTCCTGCCGGGCCCCGGGCGGCCTTTCAATAATCTGTCAATGAACAAGGCAAGGCAGCGTTTCTTGCGTACTGCCGGGCCCGCTGTATCCGAATCATCCCTCCCAGACGGGCAGAGCCGAGGCTTGCATCGCTTCTTGCCGCTTACTGCTTGCGCAGTTAAGAGCGCCGCCCGCCCTCAGGATTTCCCTTTCCTTGTTTCGCAGCGGCAGCAAAACGGCAGCGGTCATACTGCTACCGTCTTTCCTTAAGAGGTGGATATTCAGCCTTCCCTCCTCAATGCCCATAAAAAGATTTTTGATCTCCAAGCGATCGCCCGGAGCTATCTTTTCATAATCTGCGGCGTCCCCGAAAAGGAGCGGTATTATGCCCATGTTGATCAGATTATTTCTGTGAATACGGGCATAGGATTTTGCCAGAATCGCCTTGATACCGAGATATTTGGGGCACAAGGCGGCATGTTCGCGGCTGGAGCCCTGCCCATAATTGAAACCGGCAATCACAAAACCGCCGCCTGCGGCCTTTGCCCGGGCAGGGAACTTCTCGTCGATCGCCTGGAAACAAAACTCGGAAATGGCGGGAATGTTCGACCTGTAAGGCATGATCTTCGCGCCTGCCGGAAGGATCTGGTCCGTGGTGATATTATCTCCTAATTTCAATAGCACCTCCCCGGCTGCCTCATCGGCAAGTATCGGGAATGATGGCAAGGGGACGATATTGGGTCCCCGGCGGAGCCCAATGGATGGTCCATCCGCCGGGGGCGGGATGATCATCCGATCATCGATCTCTATTCCAGGGGGAACAGGGATGGTGATGGGATCGCCGAGGACCCTGGGATCGGTAAGGACGCCGGCGATGGCGGAGGCCGCCGCCGTTTCGACACCGGCCAGATAAACCATGGCGTCTTTGGTCCCGGATCTTCCCGCAAAGTTGCGGTTGGTGGTCCTCAAACTCCTCCCCCCCGAGCAGGGGGCCTGTCCCATGCCCATACATGGGCCGCAAGCACACTCCAGGATTCTTGCGCCTGCCCGGATCAATTCGGCCAGGGCGCCGCTTCTTGCCATCATGCCAAAAACCTGTCGCGACCCCGGGGCCACGACAAGGCTGGTCCCGGGCGCGACCAATTTGCCCGTTACGATGGCGGCGGCCCGGGAGAGGTCCGCAAAGGAGGAGTTGGTGCAGCTTCCGATGAAGACCTGATCGAGGGGGAGTCCCGCCACCTCCCTCACGGGGACGACGTTGTCGGGAAGATGGGGCAGGGCCACCAGGGGCTCCAGCACGGAAAGATCGATCCCGATGGTCTTTTCGTAAACAGCGTTGCTGTCTGCTTCCATGCTCCGGAAATCATGCCCGCGGCCCTGGGATTCCAGGAAAATACCCGTTTGCTCGTCGCTGGGGAAGACAGATGTCGTAACCCCTGCCTCAGCGCCCATGTTGGCAATGGTAGCGCGGTCCGTTACGGAGAGCGTCGCCACGCCGCCCCCTCCATACTCGAGGACAAGACCTACGTTTCCCTGGCAGGTCAATCGCCGTAAAACATCCAGAATGACGTCCTTTGCAGAAACCCAGGGACCCAACTTCCCCTCAAGTTCCACGCGAACCACCCGGGGCATGGTAAAGGTGAAGGGATTGCCGGCCATGGCCAACGCCACGTCAAGCCCCCCGGCGCCAATGGCCAACATACCGAGAGCGCCTCCGGTCGAGGTATGGCTATCAGCGCCTAAAAGGGTCTTCCCCGGGATGCCGAAACGTTCCAGGTGCACCTGATGGCATATTCCGTTGCCGGCCCGTGAAAAATGGATACCGTATCGGGCGGCGATGTCTTGCAGGTATCTGTGATCATCGGCATTCTCAAAACCCACTTGCAGCGTCTGGTGATCAGCATAACTTACGGACAGTTCCGTCCGGACCCGGGGGATGTTCATCGCCTCGAATTGAAGATAGACCATGGTCCCCCCCGAATCGGGGGTCAGGGTCTGGTCGATCCTCACCGCGACTTCTTCGCCCGGAACCAGGGAACCTGCGACGAAATGTTCGCGAATGATCTTTTCGGTAAGCGTTAAACCCATGTTAGATGCCGCTCCTTGTCCCGGGACCAGTCGGAGGGAATCGACCTGCTTCCCTCGCTTCCTTCCCCCCTAAGAAGGCCGCAGGCGGCCATGGCCAGTACAGCAGTACAGCAGCCTGGCTATGGTGCGTGGGCTCTGCGATGGCCCGGAGGCTCACGCCCCGCGCCTCCGGATCCAGTTGAGGCGGCCGCCCGCCTTTATGATGTCCAATTCTTCCTGGGACAGCGGGATCGTTGCCGGAAATTCGCTCTCCCGGGTCAGGTTTCGGATTAGATAAATCTTCCCCTCCCGCAACTCCGCCGTATCTACCGCCAGGGAATCGTCCTGGCTGATGAGGTCGTAATCTTCCTGCCGGCTGAAAACGAAGGGGATAAGCCCGAAATTGGCAAGATTTGCCAGGTGGATCCGGGCAAAGCCCTTGGCGATCACCGCCCTAATGCCCAGGTAGCGGGGCGCCAGGGCCGCCTGCTCCCGGCTCGACCCCTGTCCGTAGTTTTCACCGGCAACGATGAACCCTGTCCCGGCCTTTCCGGCGCGCTTCGGAAACGAGCCGTCCACCACCCGGAAAACATGTTTTGAAAGCTCGGGAATGTTGTTGCGGATCGGCAGGTAGTGGGCGCCGGCCGGCACGATGTGATCGGTGGTGATATGGTCTCCCAGCTTGATGATCACCCGGCCTTGCAGCAAAGCGGGAACCGGTTCTATTGCCGGCAGGGGCGGGATGTTCGGGCCCCGGCGGATGGGGGCATGAGACGACCCCTCGTCGGGCATCAGAAAGATCGAGTCGTCGATGATGAATGACTCCGGCACTGCGTAAACCGCAGGCAAAATGCCCAGTTCACCGGGATTGGCGATCCTGCCTGTCAGGGCCGAGGCGGCGGCTACTTCAGGGGTCGTCAGATAGACGAAAGCGGAATCGTTTCCGCAGCGGCCGATGAAATTCCGCGGCCCGGTCTGCAGGGACCTGCCGGAGGAGGGCGGGGCAAACCCCGTGCCGTTGCAAGCGCCGCAAAACATCTCCATGATCCTGACCCCTGAGCGGATCAGCGTTTCTATAGTGCCGCGCCGCAAGGCCTCGAGCATAACCTGGCGGCTCCCGCAGTAAATCGCCGCGTCCACGCGCTCGTGCACCCTGCGCCCGTCTAAGATACCGGCAACGGAAAGCACGTCTTGCAGGGAGGAATTCGTGCAGCCGCCGAACATCACCTGGTCGATGGGGGTTCCGGCCACCTCCCGGACAGGGACAACCCGGTCGGGGGAGTGAGGCAAGGCGATGAGCGGTTCCAGCGCGGCGAGATCGATCTCCATCACCTTTTCATAGCGGGCGTCGTCGTCCGCGGCCAGGGGAACCCAATCACCCTTTCGCCCCTGGGCCGTCAGCCAGAGGCGGGTGACCTCGTCGCTGGGGAAGAGGGAGGTCGTGGCCCCGACCTCCGCGCCCATGTTGCAGATGGTCGCCCGCTCCGTCACGTTCAGGCCGCCGATCCCCGGCCCCCCGTATTCCAGAATGGCCCCGATGGCGCCTTTAACGGTGATCCGGCGCAGGATTTCGAAGATCACGTTCTTGGCCGAAACAAAGGGCGGCAAGGCGCCGGTAAGCTGGACCTTGACTATAGCGGGCATGGTAAAGAGGAATGGCTCTCCTGCCATGGCCATGGCGACATCGAGGCCGCCTGCGCCGATGGCCAGCATGCCGATTCCGCCGGCATTGACCGTATGGGAATCCGTCCCCAGGAGGCTCCAGCCGGGCTTGGCAAACCTCTCCAGGTGGAGCTGGTGGCAGATCCCGCTGGCCGGGCGGGTGCAGATCACGCCGATCCTCCGGGCGATGTCCGCCAGGTAGCGATGATCGTCGGGGTTCCTGAAATCGGTCTGCAGGATGTTGTGGTCAAGATAGCTCAGGGACAAGTCCGTCCGGACCTTCTGGAGGCCCATCGCCTCGAGGGCGAGATAGCTCATCACGCCGTTTACGTCATGGGTCAGGGTTTGGGCGATGCGGATGCCGATCCTCTCCCCTGGTTTCATGTTGCCCGTCACCAGCGAGGCGGCAATCAGTTTTTCTGCTACCGTAAGTCCCATGATTTTCTCTTCCCTTATTTCAAGTTTCTTATGCCCCGTGTCACAGGCCGATCTGGGCCGCGATCCCCTTCATCTTCCCCTCATCCTCCCTTAATATCTTGCCGTAATACTGCTGCTTCCATTCGTACCAGTGGTACTCCCACTTGAGGGCCAGCGGGATCCCCTCGGCCATGGTTGCTTCCGCCTTCCCATAATCGGCAAACACCACCTTCCGGGTCTCGAACCCCGTCACAAGCCCTTTCAATCCCTGGAGGAAGGGAATCGACTTGACGGACATACCTCCGCCAACGATGCAAGTCAGGCCGCGCTGCCTGGCCTTGGCAAAGAGGTCCCGGGTCAGCGTCAACACCTCCGGCGCGTTGAAATCCTTGATGTTGAGAGCGGCGATCAAATCGGTGCGGCCCAGGACGATCCCGTTTAGCAGGTGGATGTTCGGCGCCGCCAGCAACTGGTCGAAATTCCGGTATCCGTCCACGGTTTCGATGTTGACCACCACCTTGAGTTCTTCCAGCTCCTCGGCGTCGTATTCTGATTCCACCATCGCCAGAAATTTTTCCAAGGCAAAGGCGGATTCGATCATGGGCCCCATGACCGTGTTGACACCGTAGAGCTTCGACAACCGCAAATCCGTCACCGCCTCGCATCCTCCTATTTTCACCGTCAATTCCACGCCGGAGCGCAAGACGATGTCCTTGGTCCTGAGGATCTCCGCCAGCCGGATACCCTCGGCCTCCATATTGACCTTGACCGCCGTGACCCCGTAGTTCTCACCGAGGGTTTTGAGGATTCCCACCATCTTTTTTTCCAGATTGTTCACTTTCCCTCCTCCTTATCAGCCAACCACTATGTCTGTTTTTGCAATTTCGCCTCCCGCGAGGAAGGCTTCCAGGTTTTTCGCAATCCGAACGGCCCTTGGGGACATGTTGTTTAGCGTAGAGCCGGCCACGTGCGGACTTAAGATCACGTTGTCCAGCGTCAGAAGCGGACTGCCGGGGTCGATCGGCTCCTGGGCAAATACATCCAGCCCGGCCCCGGCGATGATACCCTTTTGGAGCGCGTCGACCAGGGCCGCCTCGTCGATCAACTCCCCGCGGGCCGTATTGATCAGGATGGCGTCTCGGTCCATCATAGCCAGGGTTGCGGCATTGATCATATGTTCCGTCTCCGGGGTGGCCGGCACGTGCAGACTGACAACCTCGCTTTGCCTAAGCAATTCCTCAAAGGACCTGTAGATGATCCCCAGGGTCATCTCCATCTCCGGCGGCAGCCGCACCACGTCGTAGTAGAGGATCCGGCAGGCGAACCCCTTGAGGAGCGCGACCAGGTTTTTGCCGATGTTTCCCATGCCCACGATGCCCACGGTCCTCCCCGTCAGATGCCGGTTCATCCCCTTGAGTTCCGTCTGGACCCATTTCCTGTTTCTGAGGCTTATGTTTGCATAGACAAGGTGGCGCATCACCGCCAGCATCAGCAGCAACGCCATTTCCGAAACAGGGATCGCGTTGATCCCCGCCGTTAGATAGACCTTAAGCCCCCTCTGGCGGGCGGCGTCCAGATCGATCTTGTCCACGCCTACGCCGCACTTGTGAATGACCTTGAGTTTTGGCGCCTGCTTAATCATTTCGGCATCCACCCGGGGCCAGCCAACCCAGAGAAAATCCGCTTTAGCCGCCAGATCCAGTTGTTCCCGGCGATCGTACGACGACGCGTAGAGGAGATTGTAGCTTTCCCCAAGGTGCTGATCAATTATCTCTTTTACGTCTTTAGCAACTACATCCAAAACGGAAAGCGTGTACCTCATCTCCGATCCCTTTCATAAAAAAAATGCCATAACCCCTGCTTAACATCAAGACGGTCCCGTCGGCCCCTGCAGGGCGGCTAATCCTGTTTTGGAAACCATAAGCCATAACTTTCTTACCAAAAAAGATAAGCAACGATAATGCCAATGCCGTAACCATGTGATAATAAATGATACATAAGATGGCTCGCTTGAAATTGTTCACCATTGACCGGCTGGTGCAAGGCCTGAATGAACGAATTGTAAATATAGAGTTGACAATATGTCTATCGGGGCTATATTGACCCCGGTTTATATCTTGCGTAAGGCAGCTTGTGAAAATGGAAAAAATCAAACTAGGCATCATTTGCTCCAGTCCCATTGTTGTGGATACGGCCCGATCCATCGCCGAGAAGAAGGGTTTGGAGGTTGTGACCGCTTACGCCGGTTTGGACCCCGCCGTACCCATTGCCCAGAGCATGGAGCGGGAAGGCGCGGAAGCCATCATCGCCAGAGGGGGAACGGTACGGATGATCCGGGAGCACGTCCGCATCCCGACAATATCCCTGCCCCAGTCGGCCACGGATATTATGGCGTGCATAAGGGAAGCGGCGAGCTACGGGAAGAACATCCTCCACATCTCTTTTCAGGAGACGATCTCCGGTCTCGATTTCATCGAGGAGTTGCTTGCCTGCAAGCTTACTCAGATGATCTGCCGCGACCAGGCGGATCTGGAGCGAATAATTTCCGCCGCGTGCAAACAGTTCGACGTTGTCATCGGCGGGCTTTCCACGATCCGCATGGCGAAGAGATTTGGAATGAACGTAGTCGAAACCAAAACACCGGAAGAAGTGATCAGATCCGGAATCGATAACGCCATTTCCGTTATCTGCGCCAACCGGGAAGAGCAAAAAAAGGCGATGAATTTCCGGTGCATCATCGATTCAGTTTCCGAAGGCGTCGTTTCCTTCGATGTGACGGGAAAGATCACCAACATCAACAACGCGGCAAAGGCCTTGCTGAAACGGGCCGACCAGAACGATCTCCCGGAAACGATCGACAGGCTCTTTAGAAGCCCTTCACTCACCAGGGCAATCAAGACTCAAACGCCCGTCCTCGATCTGGTTGCGGATTTGAACGACGACAAGTATGTCTTCAGCCATATCCCGATCATCCTGGACGGCAGGACGACGGGGTGTGTCACCACCCTCAAGGCTGTTTCCAATGTTATCCGCGTCGAATCCGAGGTCAGGAAGTCCCTTTCCAAGGGTTTTCTGGCAAGGTACAACTTCTCCGATCTCATCCACCGCTGCCGGATCATGGATGAACTCATCGCCCGGGCCGCTCAGTTTGCGTCCTCCCGCTCCACCATTCTAATCATCGGGGAGACGGGCACCGGCAAGGAGATTCTCGCCCAGAGCATCCATAACATAAGCCCCCTCTCCCGGAATCCCTTCGTTTCCATCAACTGCGCGGCCCTCTCCGAGCAGCTCCTGGAGAGTGAACTGTTCGGCTACGAGGAAGGGGCCTTCACCGGTTCCCGGAAGGGCGGCAAACCCGGGCTGTTCGAACTCGCTCATACAGGAACCATTTTTCTCGACGAGATCACCTCCACCTCACAGCGCGTTCAGCGGCATCTGCTCAGGGTTCTGCAGGAGCGGGAGGTGATGAGAATCGGCGCCGACCGCATAGTCCCGGTTTCCGTCCGCGTCATTGCCGCCTCGAACGACAACATCGAAAAGGAGGTTTACAGCAGGGCCTTCCGCGAGGACCTCTTCTTCCGCTTGAACATCCTGCGGATCAGGATCCCGCCGTTGCGGGAGAGACCGGAGGACATCCCCCTGCTTGCGGAGCATTTCATCGGCAATCTTACCCGGGAGTCGCACCAAGAGCCCTTCAGGATCCCCCAGAAGTACCTGGTCAAGCTTAAACAGTATCACTGGCCCGGCAATGTCCGGCAACTTCGGAATTTCACTGAGCGGCTTTGCCTGCTCTCCGGCGGTGAATTCAAGGCCGGGCTTTTTGATGAACTCTATACGGAACTCGTCGAGTTTCTCCCGCCCGGGATTGATCAGGGAAGGCCGCCTTCGGCCCCGGAAAGGGTGAAGGAGCAATATCCGGCAGCACAAAACCCAGGAGAGTCAGAACGCATCCGCCACGCCATCGAGACATCCAACTATAACAAGAGCGCGGCGGCGCGACGGCTGGGGATCAGCAGAACGACCCTGTGGAAGAAGCTCAAAGGCGGTCGCTGAGATAGCCCCTTTCCCCCGGGATGATCTGCCATTGCGTTGGAAATCCATCGGGCAGCGGGAAACCAGATCACCGAAACGCCGCAGGCGGGAGCACGAAAAGGAACTTCGCAATCCCCGGGGAAAACCGAAAGATCCCTCTAAAAATCCCGGGGCAAGGCATCGAGCTCGGCCAGGGAGAACACCGGTCCGTCGTTGCAGACGTACTTGCTTCCCACGTTGCACCTGCCGCACTTGCCGATGCCGCATTTCATCCTCATCTCCAGGGAGGTGAGGATATTCTCTTTTGAGAAATTGAGGTTGAAAAAGACCGGCAGGGTGTATTTGATCATGATCGGCGGCCCGCAGATCACCGCCACGGCGTTTTCGGCGCAGGGGGCCACGTCCTTGCAGATGGCCGGGACAAACCCTTCCCTGCCCTCCCAGGCCTCGTTGCCCTTGTCCACGGTGACGCAGAGGCCGAGATCGTCCCTCTTGCCCCAAAGGGCAAGCTCGTCTTTGTAACAGAGCAGGCCGGGCAGGCGCGCCCCGTATATGATTGATATTTTCCCGAAACGCCGCCGGTTTTCCTCATAAATCATGTAGTTCACCAGAGACCGGAGGGTGGTGAAGGCAAACCCGCCGCCTACCACGACGATATTTTTCCCCTCGAGGAATTCCAGGGGCCAGGGATGTCCCAAGGGACCCCGGATGCCGATTATCGCCCCCTCTTCAAGATCGTGCAGGGCGGAGGTCACCTGCCCCGGAACCACGGTGCCGGCGCGCTGGACGGTGAATTCGATATAGCCCTTCTGGGTGGGCGACGAGGCGATGCCGATGGGGCTTTCCCCCTTGCCGTAAATGGAAAGCTCGGCGAACTGGCCCGGCAGGTAGTCGAAGCGCTCCTCGTCCTCCTTGTTCACGAAGGCCAGCCGGAAGGTCTTGATCTCGCCGGTATCCACCTCGGTGGTAACCTTTATCACTTGAACTGGCACTGGTAGGTAGGGATTCTGCATATCATTTCCTCAAATGATGATGGTTTCTTGGTCCTTTTCCCCCGGGCAGAAAACCCGGGCATTACCGATCCTGAAGATTCACCGCCTTGGCCACAAGGGAAAAGATATCGATATTCACCGGGCACAAGCGGGTGCAGCGGCCGCAGCCCACGCACGAGACCACCCCGAACTTCTCGATGTAGAACGAATACTTGTGGCAGATCTTCTGTCTTAGCCGCTGGAAGGTCCTGGGACGGGGGTTATGGCCGCTTGCCTCGAGGGTGAAATCGGTGAACATGCAGGCGTCCCAGAACCTCCGTCTCACCCCGTCGCGAAAGAGGGTCTCGTCGGCGATGTCGAAACAGTGGCAGGTGGGGCAGACAAAAGTGCAGGTCCCGCAGGAGATGCATCCTTCGGCCTCCTTCTCCCAGAAGGTGTTGTCGGCAAATACCGCTTTGAGTTTATCCGCCGCCGCATTCGCATCAAGGTCGAAAAATCTGGTCTTCCTGTCTTTTCCCTCGGCCTTCGCCGCCACCAGATACCTTTCGTCTTCCTCCGTCCCCTCCTTAAGGAAGGTCAATTCTCCCAGGAGCCCCTTCCCCTTCTCGGTGATCCCCTCAAGGAGCAGGTCCCCGTCTTTCTTCAGCAGAAATACGTCGCTGCCTTCTGAATCCGCCGCCCCGATCTTAAGGGTACGGAAGAAATCGGCGCCGTCGGGCTCTTCCTCCGAAGCGAGGCCGTAGCCGATGACCGTCGTTAGCCTTCTTTTCTCAAGCCAGTAGGGATCCTCCTTGCCCCCGCCCAAAAACAACAGATCCATGATGGCCAGGCTTTTGACGTCCCAGGGCCTCATGCCCAGAACCACCGTCGGGACCACGGGGCAGGAAATCGCCTCCCCCTTGGTTTCGCCCTTCGCCAGGCGATACCTGATAAGATCCTCCGACTGGGGAAACCAGGCCAGCTTGGGGCTCTGCAAGGTGTTGTAGAAATCAAGCGTCGGTTCGGAGGCCTTCCGGATCAACTGAAAATTCACTCCCCGATCGTCCCTGACCGGGGCGTAAAGAGGTCCCCTCGCCAGGAGCGCCTCAATCAATTCACCAAATCTGCCCTGTTCTATCTTCCTCAACACGATCGTCTCCTTTATCAAATCCTGTCGCAGGTAAACCCTTTCGCCCGATCAGCTCCTCAGGCCCGGTTGCTTACAGCAATATTTCGTCCCCGTCTTCCACCCGGAAATCGACCAGGACCGGTTTGTCCTCAAGTTTTATCCCCGCCGCCTGATTGAACATCTCCTCGCAATCCTTAGCCAGCCTCTTATGGAAAAGGTAGAGGGGAATGTCCACGGGACAGGCCCGGGTGCATTCGCCGCAATCGACACAGCGTCCGGCCAGATGGTAGAACCTGGTCAAATGATACATCGTGTTTCCGTCTAAGGTCGGGGACTTGTCCGCCCAGCGGGGGCGGGACTGATCCATGAAACAGGGATCGCAGTAGCACATGGGACAGGCCTTGCGGCAGGCAAAGCACCTGAGGCAGCGGGCAAACTCGTTTAGCCAGAATTCCCACCGCCCGTCGCCGCTCAATCCTTCCAGTTCCCCCAGAACCTCATAAGGCGAGTTTTTGGCCTCCGGGAGTTTATCGCCCAGGAGGACATCGTAGAGCACCGGGTTGACGATGGCGCCGGTGGTCTTTTCATCCAGGGTCAGGCCGCTTTTGGCGTCCACCATTCCCGCGGCCGGTATCCCCAGAATGACCAGATTCTCCCTCTTGAGCTTGCCTTCCTGGATGAGCTGGACCAGCGCCCGGCTGTCGGCCCCCCTCGCCGCCACGGCGATCTTCTTCCGGGGTTCCTTTACGGCATACCGGGCCAGGTTGAAGGTGCAGTATTCGTTGAACACGAGATTTTCCGCATCCTCTTTGGTTTTCGCCACATAAGGCCTCGGGTGTCTCTCATCGTACCCCCTGCCATAAGCGAAAACACACTCCACCTCGCCTTTTTCAAGAAGGTCCTTCGCCTTTTCCTTCAGTCTCTCTTCGATATCTTTAAACGCCGTCATATGAGCTCACTCCGGTTTCAATCGGTCTTGATCTTAAGCTTGGTTTGAGGCCCCAAGCCCTTTACCTGTCCCGTAAATTCCCCCACGACCTCGGCAAAAAGGTTCCCCTCGGAGGCGGAGATCCACTCCACCCGGAATCTCCCCGGTTCGATCCCGGCGAATTCGAGCATCTTTTTTGTAATTGCGAGCCGCCTTCTGGCATACATGTTCCCGGTGCCGTAGTGGCAGTCGCCGGGATGGCATCCCCCGACCAAAACCCCGTCGGCCCCGAGCTGGAAGGCCCGGAAGATGAAGGAGGGGTTGATCCGGCTGGAGCACATCACCCTTACCACCCGGATGTTCTGCGGATATTTCAGCCTGGTAGTGCCGGCGAGATCGGCGCCGGTATAGGTGCACCAGTTGCAGGCGATGCCCAGTATCTTCGGTTCAAAATCCATAACTGCTCCTTGTCAGTGCTTTCAAAATTCCATCAACCCTTCCATCTCCGCCATCACCTGTTCGTTGGTGAAATGACGGGTTATTATCGCCGAGGTGGGGCAGGCGGCCGCGCAGAGGCCACAGCCCTTGCAGAGGGCCTCGTTTATCTCCGACACCCCCTTTTCCTCGTTCATGCTGGGGGCGCTGTAGGGACAGACGGTAACGCAGTTGCGGCATCCCGAGCAGGCCGCGGCATTCACCATCGCCGTGGCCGCCTCGAGTTCCATCTTCGCCTTCGAGACGATGGTCAGGGCCTCCGCCGCAGCGCCGGTGGCCTGGGAGACCGTGTCGGGGATGTCCTTAGGGCTCTGGCAGGCCCCGGCGATGAACACCCCGTCGGTCATCGTGGAAAGGGGGGCCAGCTTGGGATGCCTTTCCATGAAAAAGCCGTACTTGTCGGTGCTCAGATTGAGCATCCGGGCCATGTCCTTGGCGTCGGCCCGGGGCTTCATCGCCGGGGCCAGAACCACCATATCCACCGGGATCCGGGCGAACTTGCCGGTCAGCGTATCGTCGACCTCGACGATGAGCTTTCCCTCCTCTTCGGGATTCTTCGTCCGATGGGTTACCGTGGCCGCCTTGCCCCGGATGAACTTCACGTCTTCCTCCAGGAGCCGGCTGTAGAATTCCTCGTAGCCCTTGCCCCCGGCCCGCATGTCTATGTAGAGCTGATAGACATCGCCGTGGGTCTTCTCCTTCAGGAGATGGGCGAACTTGAGGGAGTACATGCAGCAGACCCGGCTGCAGTATTCGTAATTGTTCTTGTCCCGGCTGCCGATACAGTGGAGGATGGCGATACTCTGGGGTTCCCGGCCGTCCCTCATGACCACCTTGCCCGCGGTGGGCCCGGCGGAGTTGAAGAGCCGCTCGATCTCCAGGGCGTGGTAAACCGCCGGATACCTGCCGTAGCCGTACTGGGCCAGAGGCTTCACATCCATCAGGTCATAGCCCGTGGCGGCGACGATGGCGCCGGCCTTGATCTCGATGTAAGAATCGGCCTGCTCGTAATCGATGGCCTTCTGTTCGCAGATCTTCTCGCAGAGGCGGCATTTGCCCTTGATAAAGTAGGTGCAGGTCTCCCGGTCGATGACCGGCTTCTGAGGAACCGCCTGGGGAAAGGGGATATAGATGGCCTTGCGTTTGGCCAGACCCTCGTCGAATTCCGACTCCCCCTTGCCGGGACACTTCTCCACACAGGCCAGGCAGGCGTTGCATCTGGCGTGATCCACATAACGGGCCTTCTGCCTGATCTTGACGTCGAAATTCCCCACGAAGCCCTTGACCTCGGCGACCTCGCAGTAGGTCAGAAGCTCGATGTTCGGGTTCTGGAGGACCGCGTCCATCTTCGGGGTGAGGATGCAGGCGGAACAGTCCAGGGTGGGGAAGGTCTTGTCGAACTGGGCCATATGGCCGCCGATGGTCGGGGTCCGCTCGACGAGATAGACCTTGCGCCCGACCGCGGCGATCTCGAGGGCGGTCTGGATCCCGGCGATCCCGCCGCCGACTACGACCACCTCCGGGTTCACGTCGATGAACCGGGAGACAAGGGGGGCCAGCAGCCTTGCCCGGTAAACGGCCCCGTTGATCAGGGCCTTGGCCTTCTTGGTCGCCACGTCTTCATCTTCCGTTACCCAGGAACACTGCTCCCGGATATTTACGATGGTCACGAGATACTGATTGAGCCCGGCCGCCTCGGCCACCTTGCGGAAGGTCTTTTCGTGCATGAGGGGCGAACAGGCCGCGACGATGATCCTATCCAGGTTGTACTTTTTGATGTCGCCGGCGATGAGCTCCTGGCCCGGGGTCGAGCAGACGAACCGGTATTCCTCGGCGATGACCACCTCGGGCAGATTGGCGGCAAATTCGACCACCTCGGAAACCCGCACGGTTTTCGCTATATTCAAGCCGCAGTGGCAGACAAAGACCCCTATTCTACTCATAAGAACTCCTTATTCCTCGAGATAATCGATGAGAATTTCCGTCACGTCCTTAAGCTTGATCCTGTCTTCGGCGTTGGCGGTGCGGATGCTGTCGTCGATCATGGCGATACAGTACGGACAGGCGGTGGTGATCACCGAGGCGCCGGTTTCCATGGCCTCCTCGATGCGGAAATCGCTCAACCTCTCCCCCTTCATCCGCTCCACCCAGAGGCCGCCGCCCCCGCCGCCGCAGCAGATGCTCCCCTCCCGGATCCGATCCATTTCGCAGAGTTCGACCCCGGGCAGGGCCGCGATGATCTCCCTCGGGGCCGCGTAGATGCCGCCGTGCCGGCCGAGATAACAGGGATCATGATAGGTGACCTTGAGGCCGGAGGCGTCCTTTTTCGGGGTCAGGCGCCCCTCCTTGATCAGCTCCGCCAGGAGTTCGGTGATGTGGATAACTTCGTAGGCCCCGCCGTATTCGTTTTTAAAGGTGAAGTGGCAATGGGGGGAGACGGTGATGATCTTTCTTGCCTTCAGGCCGGAGAAGATCCCGGCGTTATTACCCTTGAGACGGTCGAAGAGCTCGTAATCCCCCACCTTCTTTACGCTCTCGCCGCAGCAGTTGACCTCGGCGCCCGCGAGCCCCCAGGAAAGGCCCGCCCTGGTCAAAAGCTCCGCTGTGGCCCGGGAGACCGAGACGTTGCGCTGGTCATAACAGCCGGTACAGCAGGGGAAGAAGAGGTATTCCATGCCCTCGGCATAGAGGGGATATTTCCCCTGGGCCCAGTCGTTTCTCTTTTCCTGATCGCCGCTCCAGGGGTTTCCCCGGGACGAGAGGCTCCCCACGAGGGTCCGCAGGGTCTGGGGCAGGAGGCCGCCTCCCGCATAGACGTTACGGACCGAGGTGACAAGATCGATGATCTCCACCCCCCGGGGACAGCGGTCCACGCAGAACTTGCAGGTGGAGCAGGACCACATGAGGTCCTCGATGCCCTCGAGGCCGAGCTGGGATAGCCTCACCAGCTTGCGGATGCTGAATTCGGAGATCGGGGTCCAGGGACAGGTGCCGCTGCAGGTGCCGCACTGGTAGCATTTTTTGAAGGCCTCTCCGCCGGCCTCGGCGATCGCCTGCGACATTTCCAGGTACGGGGTGATTACCGACGACATGATTAGACTCCTAGAGGTAAGACGCTAAAGACCCCCCGCTTGCCGGGGATAGCTGACAGATTGTTGCAGGAGACTGCAAAGAGGATCGGTCCGGGAAACATCCGGACGATAGACAACATATAGGGCACCGACGTCATCACTTAGCTCGAGAACTTCCACCTTAAAGTTTGAGGGCGCTCCATAAATCGAGGAACCCCTATCAAACGAAAGGGGTCGTGTCAAGATAATTAAATAGGGGGACAGCGCCCCTATTTTCCCAGATTGAACATCCTTCCATAAACCGCAATCATCTACGCTCCGCCCTGGCCGCCAATCCGACCCTCTCGGACGGCTATGCCGCCTGCGTCGCCTCGCCCAGGATATTGGCGGTCGCGCATCCTATCCGGGGTCTGGCGGCCGGCGTCAGGCTTCTTTTCAAGCCTCCAAATCCTTCTTCATGCTTTCAAACTGCTCCTTAGTGATCTCCCCCGCGGCGTAGCGCCGCTTCAGGATGTCAAGCGGGGTTTCCCCACCGGTCCGCCCGCGATCCATCGTGCCCGTCCCTCTGGCAAACCACCAGACCGCCGCCACGACGAGAACGATCAGCAAGATCATCCCCATACCCATGCCTCCGTACCAGCGATTCATCATTTGCCCCCACCCCGTCCCGAAGCCGCAGTCGGGAAGACCGCAGGCGGACACGATAAGCGCCATTCCCACCGCCGTCGTGAACAAGACAAGTCGTTTCATATTGCCCCCTTCTTTCGGTTCTAGGATACCGAACTTCTTTTTTTCTATCATAAGTCTGTCTCAAAGAACAGGTATCCTTTCAGGGGTATTTTTAACCGAAAATCAGGCGAGGCGATGCCTTTGGGCGAGGAATTGGGATTGGCGTCAGTCTTTTTTAAGCAGCGAGCTCTCTTTTCGGTGGAGTTGCCCGTTGGGGAGGGATATTGAAGCGTTTTTCGGGCAGACCTCTCCTGCACGCCTCAATTTTTCAAAGCGTTATGCCTGGATGTAATCGTCCCAGGAGTATGAGCTTCGTTGCACTCCGCTGATTCTTCGAATTGAGGATCACCATAGAAGAGATCGGCATGAGGGGTGATTTGCGAGACGTCATCCGGGATGTGGCAGACGACCTGCCTGCGATATTTATGCATACAGGCGGGTCATGGATTTTCGGCGGCGGCCTTGCTTAAGACAAGCCAGATGCCCGGATGTTCGAGAATGGCCCGGATCACCTGTCTGTCTTCAATGAAGCTGATGATGCGCATGGTCCCCTGACACCTTGGGCAGACCAGGGGATCAACTTCGTCCATCTTCTGTATCAGCCGCGCCCAGCTTTTGCGGAAGGCCTTTGAATCTCCCTGGGGTTCGAGGATGCAGGGAATGTCGTCATCCGTTCCCGCCATCTGTCTTTTCCCCCGCGAGACGTTGCTGTACCAGCCGTAATAACGCACCATCTGCCAGCCCCGGTTCGGGATGTGGGAACACATGGCAGCCGGCCATTCCAGGGCGGGGAGGACCTTGACTGACTTCCCGTCCCCGGATCGGGGTCCGGGGCAGGCCTTGGCAGCATAAACGACCGTTCCCTCCTGATCCAGATACTGCATC
>JBBIJM010000047.1:0-19696 GCA_037445955.1 Syntrophobacterales bacterium | reverse complement strand
ACGCCATGTTTCGGTTCGCCTTCCCAACCCTGGGAAAGGAGCCGGATTTCGTCATCCTGAAGGCCGCGGATTTTGTGGACATCCCCCCGAACACTACCAAGGCCTTCGCCTGGGGGGGAAAACTGGGGATTTTTTTCCGAAAAGAAAATGGGGAGACCCTGGCCATTAAGGGGGTTTGTTCCCACATGGATTGCAACGTGATCTACAAACCCCAGGAAAAAAAATTCTACTGCGCCTGTCACAAAGGCTGGTTTGACGACAACGGCAAGAACGTGGGCGGCCCGCCTCCCAGGCCCCTGGAGGTTTTCGTTTTGACCAGGGAAGAGGAGAAGCTGATCGTGGCTAAGAAGGGGGTCAAGGTTGAACTGCCGAAGGCTTAAGGAATTCTTTACCGAAAGGTATGATCCGAACGATTTGAAAAAGATCGTGAAGGGCAAGCAGGTGCCGGTTCACCGGTATAGCTTTCTCTACTATACCGGTGGGATCATTCTCTTTCTCTTTGCCATGCAGATAATCACCGGGATAACCCTGGCCTTCTACTACGTGCCCCATCCGGAACACGCCCACAAGAGCATCGTGGATATCGTCACCAAGCTCAACATGGGCTGGTTCTTCCGCTCCTTCCACCACTGGGGGGCGAATCTGCTGATGATCTCCCTCTTTATCCATCTCTTCGGGACGCTCCTCCTTAAGGCCTACCGCAAACCCAGGGAACTGGTCTGGTATTCCGGATTCATCCTTCTGGGAATCTCGATCTTTTTCGGTCTAAGCGGCTATCTCCTCCTCTGGGACGAGCGGGCCTTCGCCGCGGTGAAGGTGGCCACCGGCGGGGCCGGGGCCTTTCCCGTGATCGGCCAATATATCATGCCTTTTCTCCGAGGCGGCATCGACGTGACCGGCGACACCCTGATCCGGTTCTATGCCTTCCACGTGGCCCTTCTGCCCCTGCTTTCCCTGGCCTTGATCGGCTTGCATATCCTGCTTGTCCAGTATCACGGGATGAGCGTTCCCAAGTCGGTGGAAGAGAAAGGTTATTCGACCGAACCCTTCTTCCCCAATGTATTCTACAAGGATCTGGCGATCTGGCTTGTCCTCCTGGGAACAACGGCGACCCTGGCGGTCCTCTTCCCCCCGGAGATCGGCAGCAAGGCCGATCCCCTAGCCCCGACCCCGGAGAACATCAAACCCGAATGGTACTTTCTTTTCCTCTTTCAGACCTTAAAGCTCTTTCCCGGGGAGATCCTCGGATTCAACGGGGAGACCATCGCGATCATTGTCGTAACCATCGCCTTGGCCTTCCTCTTCTTCCTGCCCCTCTTCGACAAAAAGACAAGCCGGGGTGAGCCGTCCCCGCTCTTTACGGCAATAGCCGTGGCCTACACCGCCTTCTTTGTGATCATGACGGCAATCGGCTACTTAAGTTAGGAGCAGCCATGAAGGCTTTCATTTTTGGCATTTTTTTCCTTCTCGCGGCCCCCCCCATTCAGGCGGCGACCATCGAGACATTCCCCACGGTCCCCTACGACCGGTTCATCATCTACCAGAGCCTGATCCTCTTCTGGCTGTTCATCCTGGGCCTGATGGTCATCCTGCGCCTGAAGCTCAAAGAGATCGAAAGGGTGCAGAAACTGAAACTCGACACCCCGGACGATCAAATCCCTTATCTCTCTTAGCGGATAAGGCAACAGGCGGGATAGGCGCCCTTTCTCCTCTTGGCTGAATGATGAAGCGCAAGGCAACAGGCAGCACGGCGTTGGAGGAAGATTTATGCCGATAGCTAAAATAGCCAAAGACCAAAATCAAGCCAAATTACTCCAAGATATGGACAAGTATCGTCAATATGCCTTGGAACTGGGTGCCGATGAAGCACGGGTGATCGATGCCTCTACCATACCCGTGGAGAACGCCGTTGCATTCAAGTGCAGGGTGCCCCTGTGTTTCGGATACAACACCTGCGCCCAATGCCCGCCCCACGCGCCCAAGCCCGCGGAAGTGCGACAACTTCTGAAAAGCTACCGCCTCGGTCTTTTTTTTCTGCGCAGGATGACTTCGGATGTCCTGAAACGCGACCGGAACGATCGGGAGCGAAAGGCCGCCTTCAAGAGCATCCTGGAGATTGTGAGCAAACTTGAGTCCAAGGCCTTCTACGACGGGTATTACCTGACTACAGGTTTCGGCGCGGGCAGCTGCTTCTCTTCCCTTTGCGATCCCAACCTGGGCTGTCAATTCCTAAAAGGCGGAAGATGCCTTTTCCCCCTCAAGGCCCGCCCCTCCCTGGAGGCCGTGGGTATTGATGTATACCGTTTGATCGCCTCGTCGGGATGGGACGTCTATCCCTACGGAAGTAACGCCAATCCCGAGGATATCCCGGAAAGCAGTCTGGCGGGACTGGTCCTGGTCAGGTGAGTCCGCTGCGGCGGCAACTATTTTGATCATTTGTTACGTTCTTCCGCGTCGGCCTTTCCCGGCGGCGACCAATAAACGATTGTCGACAATATTATTTGTTGTAATGTCTCTGGGGATGGTGTATCAATCCCTTGGAAGAGTGGGTTTGTCAAAGTCAGGCGATCCGGGGGGGGTTCCCGGGTGAGCGGTGGTGAGAGACCGATGGTCGAAGTGCGGAAACATGGGTTCCCGGTGAAACAGGGAGGGAGAGACAATGGAATTGACCAGAATGGCCTTCGCGGCAAACATGCTGATGAATCAGGTGCTGCAGGTTAAGAGCGGGGAGATCCTGCTCATCGTTACCGATACCGATCGTCCCCGGTCCATCACCCAGGCACTGGCGTACAGCGCCGTGTCTGCCGGGTGCGAGGTCACGGTGATCACCATGGAACCCCAGAAGATGGGCGGGGAGGAACCACCCGCACCGGTTGCCGCGGCTATGGCGGCGGCCCAGGTGGTAATCAATCAGTCTACCCAGAGCCTGACCCACACGGCGGCCCTGAGGAGGGCGGTGAAGAAGGGGGCCAGGGTGGCGAACCTCCGCAATTTCACCGAGGAGATGATGATCAGGGGCGGGGTGACGGCAGACTATCACCAGGTGCGACGGATCACCGAGAAGCTGGCCGGTCTCCTGACGGAGGCAAAGGAGATCCGCCTTACCACACGGGCAGGGACGGACCTCACCATGAACTGCCGGGGCCGCAAGTCCCTTGCCCAGACGGGCTTCGTCACGCGGCCGGGGGAATTGTCGGGGCTCCCCGACGGCGAGGCCACCCTGGCCCCGCGAGAAGGCGCCACCGAAGGGGTCGTCATGGATCCTTATATCGCCGATCAGCTTGGCCTGATCACGGAACCCTTCCGGCTTCAGATAAGCGGAGGGCGGATCCGGGCCATCGCGGGGGGGAGGCAGGCCCTGGAGCTTGAGAAACTTCTGGAGAACTACGACGAGGCAGGGTATAATGCGGTGTCCCAGCTGGCCCTGGGCACGAACCCGGCCTGCCGGGTGGTGCCCAATACCAGGGAGGTCTCGAAAAAACTGGGGACGGCCCATATCGCCATCGGGGACAACGTGAGTCTCGGCGGCAGGAGCAGGAGCACTTTTCATATCGATTTCGTCTTTCTCGACCCGTCGATCTATCTGGATGGAGAATGCATCCTGAAGGACGGTCGGTATCTGATTGACCTTGAGTAATGCGACCGAGGGAGGATGGAGAATTTCATAGCTCACAGGAGTCTCGTCGAGCAGATTGTCGAGGGGCTTGAGCGGAAGATCTTGGACGGTACTTTTAAACCCGGGGAGCGGATCATCGAAAGCGCCGTCTGCGCCACGCTGGGGGTGAGCCGTTCCCCCGTGCGGGAGGCCTTCCGTATCCTGGAAAACGAGGGGTTTCTCGTCTCCCGGCCGCGCAAGGGCATTTCCGTTGTCAGTGTAACCGCCGATGAGATGCGGGACATCTATCAGATAAGGGGGAGCCTCGAAAGCCTGGCTGTGAGCCTGGCCGTGGAAAAGAGGGACCCTGTGGTCCTGGACAAACTCAAGAGGCTGCACCGCCGGATGATCCAGGTGGCGGAGAAGAGCAACACGAAGGCCTACTTCACCCTCAATCTGCAGTTTCATGAAACCCTGATCGAGGCCTGCGGGAACCGGCGGCTGATCCAGCTTATAAACACCTTCGTGAAACAGACCATGCGCTACCGCTTTGAGGTTCTCTCCCTCCCCGGCTGGACTGCACGCTCCGTCCAGTGTCACGGGGAGATACTGGAATTCTTCGAATCGGGGGATGCCGAAGGGGCGGCCAGGGCGAGAAGGGAAACCATCATGAGCCACCTGGTCCGCCTCCTGCAGAATTACGAAGAGCCAAAAGAGGGGGAGAAATAACCGGGGAGGGGACCAGGGGGGGGCGACCCGCATCAGGGTCCGGCAGATCGTGAGGTGCTGGTCCGGGGCTATGGGTACTGAGCGGAACCCGTGGTCCATACTGGCTGTTTTTATGGCCGCCCCTGCCGTGAATGACGGGTTTCTGTGGATTCTCCCGCCCCTTCTCCCCGCCATCCGGGAGCATTTCCAGCTCTCCTGCGCCGAGGCGGGGGCCTTCTACACCCTCTTTCGGTTTTTCGCAGGCGCCAGCGGCCTATCATGATCCATTTCGCCCCTCCTTCCGTCATCATGGCAGGGGGCCTCCTGTGGTCATCGACGGGGATGCTTCCGGCCAGTTTCAGCGGATCCTACATCCTTCTGGTCTGTGGCGTGGCCCTGAGCGGTCTCGGCCGGGCTGCTTATCACCCCCTCGCCATGGCGATGCCGTCCCGGATCTTCGGACGGGAATCAATCGGCCGGGCCTTTTCCCTGCACCTGAGAAGAAAGCCCGTGATTGTCGGGGTGGTTCCTCATCGTCAGCTTTTCGATCCTTGGGTTTACCCTGGCCTCTGATCCCTTTGTTCTTTACCTTTTAATCGTGCTCCTCGGGATCTTCGGGTCGGGCCACACGGGTCTCTCGGATACCATGATGGTGGAAATGATACCTCCGGAGCGGCGGGAGGAGACGGCAGGGTTCATCCTGACCCTGAGGATGGGCGCCGGTTCCCTGTCCCCCCTCGTTGTCGGTTACTCCGCGGAGCGCCTGGGGATGGGGAACACCTTTCTGATCCTGGCCGTGATCCCCCTCATCACCGCCCTTTTGGTCTTTCTGATCGAGGATAAACAGGAGGGCTGAGGGGTTGCCACCCTGTCCGGCCTCGTTTCACCCAGGGCCCTCAGCCGGGAAGCCGATCACACCCTCACACCAGGCGGCGACCCGGAGGAGCAGATCCTCGCAGCAGGGCCGGGCCGCCAGCTGTATCCCGAAGGGGAGGCCCGTTGCGTCAAACCCGGACGGGATGGACATGGCCGGGAACCCGGAGAAGGTCCATGGCCGATTGAAGTGGCTCGAGCCTGTTGAGGAGAGGCCGGGGGGGGCGGTAGAAGAGGCGATGGGCATGAACAGGGCGTCGAACGCTTCCATCACCAGGCTCATCTCCCGCTGGAAGGTCCTTCTATGGTGTAGGTACTCGAGGTAGAGGTGCCCCGGGATTTCCGCTCCCTTCTCCAGCCGGGCCCGCAACTTAGGCGGGTAGGACTCCGGTTTTTCCTCGAAGAGGGTGCGGTGATAGGCCCAGAGTTCCGATCTCTTGATGATATCCCAACCCGGGATCACATATCCGAAGGAAGGTGGCAGGGCCACTTCCCGGACCTCCGCACCGGCCCGCCGGAACTCCTCCCGGACGGAGGCGAGGTTTTCCAGGACCGCACCGGACGTTTCGGGCTCGAAGAATTCCCGGAGATACCCGAGCCTGGGTGGAGACATGGCCTCCCGGGTCACGGACCGGCCCGGTTCGGGCATCCGGGCGAAGGGCCGGGGGGATCTTTCCCTGAGGCAGTGCCACAGAAGGGCCGCATCGGCGGCACTGCGGCACAGGACCCCGGTGTGGTCCAGGCTCCAGGCATTGGGGATGACGCCCTCGTTGCTCACCCGGCCGTAGGTGGCCTTGAACCCCACGATGCCGTTGTAGGCGGCGGGGCGGAGGAGGGACCCCCCCGTCTGGGTCCCCAGGGCGGCAGGGCACATGCGGTCGGCCACCGCCGCCGCGGATCCGCTGCTGGACCCTCCCGGCGTGTGCGCCGGGTTCCAGGGGTTCCTCGTGATGGTGGGATCGTTGTTGGCGAAGGGGGTCGTCTCGGTTTTCCCGAGAAATATGGCGCCGGCCCTCTTCAGGCGGGCGACGGCGGGGGCGTCCTCCCGGGCGATGCGGGGCGGGTAGGCAGCTGTGCCCGCCCTGGTATGTATCCCCCGGACGTCGATGATATCCTTCACCCCGAAAGGGATGCCGTGGAGGGCCCCCCGTCGCCTGCCCTGCCGTGCCTCCCGGTCGTACCGACGGGCCGTTGCGAGGGCATTCGCTTCATCGATTTCGACCCATGCGTGGATTGTCCCCTCCCGGGCGCGGATCCTCTCGAGGAGGGATTCCATCAGGGCCTCCGCCGTGAGTTTCCGGTCCCCCATCCGGCGAAGACTCTCCGCTATCGTCAGTTCTCTCGGTTCCGCCATCCTGTCGCCTCTCCTTTCCCTGCCTGTCGTTCGAGTTTCGGACCCTTGCCGAAGTCACACAACCGCCGGATTGTCAGGGTTGCCAACGGTACAGAAATTTCAGGACCAGGGGGGCAGTCCGGCTTACGAAGACCACCCGCAGAAAGTGGAAACTCAGAATCAGCGGGCTGTCCGCGTCGTTTATCACCCCCATGCCGAGGATGGCGCTCATGGCCCCGGGACTTGTGCCTGGATAGGCCGAGGGTCATGTCCAGGTAACCAAGTCTGGAGAAGACCACCACCATGATCCCCACCCCGGCGAGGATCAGGGTCGAGGCGACGATGGGGAAGGCCGACCCGCCTATTGTATCGGGCATCTCCGACACAAAGGCGGCCCCGACCATGACACCAGGCATCACCTGGACGGTGAACCGGCAGGCCGGATGTCCACGGCCCGGTGGGACGGTATTTTGAAGATGATGACCGCCGTCAGGGAGCCGATGAGAACACCCGCCGGCAGCCGGAGCCTGTCTCTCAGTAAACCGCCTGCCGTGCCGACGCAGAGGTAGATGAGGAGATCGGAAAGGGTTTTCATGGTCCTGCCTTTCGGATGCGGGGTGGAGGCGCCGGGGGTGGCTTACGCCTGGTCGTCGTCCTTAAGAATAGCTCTTGCTCTTTTTACCGCCCTGAAGCCGACGGCGATGGACATGAGCAGTGACACTGCCAGGAGGGTCGCCGAGATCGGGCGTGTCACGAAGGTCGTCATATCGCCGTGGGAGAGGTTCAAGGCCTGGTAGAGGGCCCTCTCCATCATCGGCCCGAGCAGCAGCGCAAGAAGCATCGGCGCGGGGGGGATGTCCGCCCGCTTCATGAAGTAACCGGCGATGCCGAAGATCAGCATCATCCCCACGTCGAAGAGACTGGAATTGACCGCATAGGCGCCGATGATACAGACAAGCAGGATGGCCGGGTAGATTAGGGCGTAGGAGATCCGCAGGATCGAGGCGAAGAGGGGGACTGCGGGGAGGTTCATGATGATCAAAATTACATTGCCGATGAACATGGAGGCCATGACCGCCCAGACGAAGGAGGAGTTTTCCACGAACAAAAGCGGGCCTGGCTTGAGGCCGTAGAGGATCAACGCCCCCAGCATGACGGCCGTCGCCCCCGAGCCGGGAATCCCCAGGGCAAACATGGGGACCATGGCGCCGGAGGTTGCCGCGTTGTTGGAGGACTCGGGACCGGCGAGTCCCTCGATGGCCCCGGTGCCGAATTTCTCCGGCTCCCTGGAGAGGCTCTTTTCCGTACCGTAGGAGACGAAAGAGGCGATCGTTGGGCCGGCTCCCGGGAGGACACCGATGATGAACCCGATCACTGATCCGCGGAGCATGGCCCATTTGCACTGGAGAATCTCCCTTATGGAGGGGAAGAGTTCCCGGAACTTTACCTTGATCGGTTCCACCTTCATGAAGCTTTCGGCTGAGACGAGGACTTCGGCGATCCCGAAGGTACCCATGACGAGGACCACGAACTCGATGCCGTCGAGGAGCTCGGCAATCCCGTAGGTGAAACGGTCCTTCCCCTCGACGATGTCGGCGCCGACACAGCCCAGGCCGAGTCCGATGGCGGCGCTCATTAGGGATTTCGGGATCGATTTGCCGCCGACAAAGACGATGGTGAGCATCCCCATGATGATCAGGCTGAAGTATTCCGCCGGCCCGAACTTGAGGCTGACCTCGGCCAAGGGGACGGCGGCCGCGACCAGACCGATCGTGCCCAGGATGCCGGCGACGAAGGAACCGATCGCCGAGAGGCCGAGGGCGGTGCCCGCTTTGCCTTTCTTGGCGAGCTGGTATCCCTCGATGGCCGTGACGACGGAGGAGGACTCGCCCGGGACATTGACCAGGATCGAGGTCGTGGAACCGCCGTACATTGCCCCGTAGTAGACCGCGCACATCATGATCATCGCGGGTGTGGCGTCCATGCCGAAGGTGATCGGTATCAGGATGGCCATCGTCGCCGAGGGCCCGAGCCCGGGGAGAATCCCGATCATCGTGCCCAGGAAGCAGCCGATAAAGGCCATCCCGATGTTGTAAGGGGTGAGACAGGTTACGAAGCCTCCCAGCAGGCCCTCTATCAGTTCCATATTAAGACCGATCTCCTTTCGCTAGATTCCCGGAAAACCCTTAGGAAAGCCCATCTTCATGAAATAAACGAAGACAACCCAGATAACGACGCAGTAGGCAACCCCGTAAAAGATTCCCTTGACGAGGCTGTAGCGTTCCAGGACCAGGAGGATCGCCGCCACGAAGAGGAATACCGTCAGGGGAAAACCCAGATAGGGCATGGCCAGCATAACGCCGAAGAGCATCAGGAAGATGAAGCCCACCCGGTAGAGGGCGTCTTTTCGGGGGAGGACGGTCTTTTCGTCCTCCCCGGCAGGTTCGCGCCGGAAAGTGTCGTAGAGCAGGTAACAGGAAAGGACGCCCAGGATGACCCCTACCCAGAAGGGCATGAAACCGGGTCCGGGAGTAAACTCCAACATGTAGTTGAACTTGGTTGACTCAAGGAGGCACCAGAGGCTGAGCCCCAGGCCGATGAACCCGAAAACACGGTCTGCTTTTTTCATGGCATGCCCTTCTGGATGGGGGTTATCCGGCTCTGAAATCCGCTATTTGGTTTCCATTGCCTTGATGTCCTTGATCAGTTCGGCATTGTATTCGGCGACAAACGCCTTGGTTTCCGCCGCTGTCTTGTAGGCAGGCTCGATGTCGAACTTTTCCATGAATTCTTTGAATTCCTTGGTTTTCACCAGTTTCGCGAAAGCGTCTTCCCAGAAGGCCACCGCTTCCTGAGGGAAGTTAGGGCCGCCGAAGAAACCCCGGAACTGGGTGAAGGAGGTGTTGACGCCCATTTCCTTCAAGGTCGGGACATCCTTGTAATAGGGTACCCTCTCGTCGCCCATGTTGGCCAGGACCCGGGCCCGCTTAGCCTTCACATGACCGGAAGTTTCCGCCGTGTTTCCGAAAGCCACATTGATATGGCCGGCGATAAGCTGGGTCGGGCTGAACTCGAAGGATGTAATGTTGAACTTCACTCCGGCCACCCGCTCAAGCCGGGAGGCCATGACGTGCTCCGAGCCGCCGATGCTGTTCACGCCGACGTTGATCTTCTTCGGGTTGGCCTTGGCATCGGCCAGCATGTCCCGGAAGGTTTTGTAGGGGGAGTCGAAGGGAACGATCATCACATTCCCGTCCTCGATCAGGGTGGTAAGCCAGGTTATATCCTGAAGCTTCATGGCGGTTGCGCCGCGGTTCATCGCCATGAGTTGCGCCGTAGTCCAGTGCATAACCAGGTAGGGGTCGCCTGCCTTCGAGTGGAGGTAGTTGAGGGCCACCGCGGAAGATCCACCCTGGCGGGTCTGGACCTGGATCTTGTTCTTGACGATACCGGTCTTGTTCAAAAGATCGGCGCAGGTCATCACGAAGAGGGCGGCACCGCCACCAGGTGAGGAGTGATGAAGAAACTCGATGACTTTTCCCGGCTCCGGGTAGGTGCCCCTGGCCTGGAGGACGGTCGGCTGGGCCAGGGTAAACAGGGAAACAATCACGACAGAGGAAAAAAACAACCTTTTTTTTCTCATGACGGGCTCCTTTGGTTTGATGTCAGGGGGCATCATGGAACGACTGCCCGGTTGAAGGGTTCCAACACCTTTCCTTTGTCACGCCTTTCCCGCTCCCACCTCCTTCCTTTTTCCCGGCGGCTCACGACCCAGGAGACCGATGTTGCCGCCGTCCCCGCCCCCGGGCCCGGCAGGTCAGTCCTCCGCGGCCGGGGCCGGACCCCCCGGGCGTTCCTCAAGGATCGCCCGACAGCGGTGGGTGTTGAAAATGCCGCAGGGGCAGGGCTGGGCCAGCAGGTCGGCCCCTGCCTCGGGGGTCATCTTCCCCGCCCTTACCCGTTTGATCACTGCCCGAGTCAGACCGACGGATACCAAGCCGTGGCCGCACATGGTGGTGATCTGAAGGACCTCGTCTTCGGGAAGGAGAGACCTCTTCCCGTGAATTCCCAGGGAAAGAAAGGCGGTGTGGGGTTTGAGGTCGAGTTCCCTTGCCATCCCCACTATTTCGTCTATAAGACCGCCTATGACTATTGAGATACCCGTGTCGGCTTCCTTCAGTCTCCGGAGGATGGACCGGACCGCCTCCTTATCGGAGAAACAGGCCGCCACACCGTATGCCCGGTCCAGGGTCCCGGCGTAGTCAGTGGGATTCAGTCCGGCCTTGTAGCTCTTGCCCGCATGGCTGGAGCCGAAGTTGTCTATCTTTTCCTCCTCGATGAGGATGGCGAGAATCCGCCGCAGCTTGGGGCCGCAACCCTCCCGGTTTACCCAGCGGGAGGCCCTCGCGTAAAAAGTGTAGTCATGCTTGAGCTGCTCGACCGTCCCGTGACGGTGCAGGGAGTGGCTCATAGTTACCTCCTCTCAGGGATCGATGATGGGGCGTCCCATGCCCAGGTTGATTTTCGCGTTGGGGCGGACCGGGATTCCCAGGGACCTCAGACGTTCCCGGGCCGGGAGGGTCCCGTCCTCGGAGAAACGGGTCGCCAGCCCCCAGGAGACAACCGTGTCCAGTTCGGCCAGGACCGGTTGAAGCCTCTGCACTACCGCCTCGAGCTGGCCCTCCCGGAGCTTGAACTCGAGGATCGCCGAGAGGACCCTCTCATTGCGGAACTCCTGTTTCACCCGCCCCGTGAGGGGTTCCTCCAGAAAGGCGAAGACAGCATTGTCCCGTTCCAGTTCCACGTCCATGGTCATGAGGACCTGTAGCACAGTCTCGAGATCGGTCATCCGAGTGCCCGTCCCGGGGCGGCCAAATTCCAGGGCCATGCCGTATTCCCCCCGCCGGAACCTGCCTGTTACATCGTTGGTCTTCATTTCTTCCGTTCCCCGCCCCCCTTGGTTCGTCGATGGGTGCTGGACGGCGGGATCGCTGAACTGGGCACGGAGCAACCGGGGGTAGCGCAGGGATTCCTCGGGCATGTAGATGGCATCAACTGGGCAGACGGCCGCACGGAGACAGACACCGCATTCGACGCAGTCATCCTGGTCTATGGTGACCAGATCCCCCTCCTTCGGCTGCCGGATGCATTCCATCGGGCAGAAGTCCAGACATTCAAGACAGGATATGCATTTCTCGGGGTCAATCCTCATGTTTCCTCCTCGATACTGAATATTTCCCCGAAACCCTTGATCTGGTCGAGAATCGAGCTCCTCCGGATCATCTCCGCCGCCTCGGCGTCCCCTGTCTCGAAGCAGGAGAGGGTGGCCTCGTGAACATGTGTGGAACTCGCCATCCAGCCGGGGCTGCTGGTTACGGCAAGGCGGTAGCGCATGGTCTGCCTGTTGAAATGCCCGATGAGCCGGATCAGTCTTCTGTTTCCGCAGGCGTCGATGATAAGTTCATGGAACTGCCGGTTCAGTTGCTGGTACAGGGTCCTGTTCTCCCTTGCCGCTGCCTGGATCATCTCCTCGTGTTTCCTCCTGAGCCTCCGGAGGAGGTCAGGTGTACGCCTCCGGACGGCAAGCAGGATGGCCAGCCCTTCCAGGCTGGCACGGATGCGGTAGATATCCGTCGCTTCCCTGGGGGAGATCCGGACCACCGTTACCCCTCGGCGTGGTTCCCGGACGACGAATCCTCTGCTCTCCAGAATCTGGAAGGCCTCCCGGATCGGGGCGCGGCTCACGCCGAATGTCCGGCAGAGGGCCTCTTCAATGATCCGTTGTCCCGGCTTCAGGGTTCCCTCGGCGATATTATTCTCCAGATCCTCGACGATGTGGTCAGCCAAGTTCCCCTGCCTCGATCGGTCCTTCCAAAGCAACCGGTCCTTTTCTCCCCCCTTCCCTCCAGGGGGGGAAAAGTCAGGAGTCAAGGGAGTAAAGCCTTGCGGCATTGTCATGGAGTATCATCCGTCCCGTTCTTTCCGCGTCCCTCTCTGTCATGAGGTTTCGACGGACCGAATCGGTCAGGACCTCGCCCAGGGCCAGTTTCGCGAGCCTGGCGGCCAGCCAGGAGATCTCGGGGGAGCCGTGACCACCGCTGCCGATCATGAGTTTGGAGAGGGGAGCCATCCCCATGAGGTCCCGATAACACTCGGTGATCCGGAGGGAAATCCAAGGGGTTGTCCAGCTTGTGTCCACCCACACATGGGGGAAGGTGTGGGCCATGGCGCCTGCATGCTGCATCCAGGGGTGGCCGGCGTGGAGAAGCACCAGTCTGGTTTCGAGGAAGCGGGGCTGACGGAGGATCGGGGCCAGCAGGAAGGGGTCCGTATTGGCAATCGGCCCGTTCCAGAGTCCGCCCGTTATCCCGGTGTGGACATGGATGGGGAACTTCAGGTCCTGGGCCTGCAGCATGGTGGCAAGCCAGACGGCCATGTAGAGCTTCTTGAATGCCTCGCCATCACTGGCGGCGGCCGGGTATATCCTCTCCGCCTCGTCCGCCTCCACTTGGGGGGCGCCGAACCCGACCAGTTCTCCCAGATGAGACTTGATTCCCACGAAGCCGTCCCGGCGCATTGCCTGCTCCACCCGCTCCTGGAAGCGGCGCAGGAGTTCCCGGTAGGATCCGCAGGTTTTCAGCAGGTCCTTGATGAGGGGGTCCATCTGGAGGAGCCGGAGCTTCATTCCCGGTGTTAGGTCGAATACCGGGTCGCCCAAGGGGAGATTGGAATCCATGACGGAGCAGACGATCCCCCCGTCCTCGTAGAGCATCCGGGCGTAACCATCCAGCCCGTCCGCCATGGTCCTGCGGTTCCGCTCGGCCGTAACCGTTTCCAGGTCGGCGTCGCAACCGAAAAGGTTCGCCATCTGGCAGACGGCGGTCCGGACCACGCCCAGATGAGGGAAGTGGGACAACAGGTCCGCCGAGGCGCCCCACAGCTTCGCTTTGGTGACCCCAGGGGTCGGGATGTCGGCCATGCCATGAAAGAACTCCCGGGCGAGACCGATCGGTTCCACCACCTTCTTCTGCGCTTCCAGGACATGGCAGTGATTGTCGACTACGGGGCAATCGGTGAAATCTGGCAATGTGATCCTCCTTTCAGTGTGAGAAAAATGCAGGGCTGAGAGCATGTCCGGGACGGCGCAGGAGCTGCATGCTGCAAACTGTCAGTGTGCGGATCCCTATAATATTGTCGACAATCGTTTGTCAAGTAAAAAATGTGCCAGCCTCCTCGTTTGTTCTGGTCGTGGTTCTTGTCCCGCCCCGTCCGGGTTTTCCCCGCCCGGTTCCGTACAGACCTATTGCCTCATAAATAAATGTTACCGAAGGATGGTCATGTATAGAGATCGTTGCCTCATAAAAGATGTTACTCAGAGGGAGAAGTGAACCGCCCCGATAAAAAGGAAAGAGGCAGGCAGTTGTGTCTGATGCAAGAGAGACCTGTGGCATCGCGTCCCGGGACGGTTTGATACAGGGTTTCAGGCTGGGGGACAATGTGGTCTGGCAGGAGCTGGACAAAGGGGGGCCTATGAATATTAATTTTTATCAATACCCTGACTCAACCGGAAATTACCGGGCAAACTCGATATCATTAAATACCTTGACGTTCCCTACAGGGGTTCTAAGTCCGACACCTCGATCTTGACCGAGACCCCCTGGCGGATCAGATCGATCGAGACAACCACCAGATGCTGCCCCGCCTTTCTCACCAGGATCCCCTCGACGCCGGCGAGGAGCCCCCGCTTGATGAGGACCCCCTGCCCCTCTTTTAGATAGGGATAGGGGTCAAAAGATCCCTTCTGGGCAACGATCCTTTGCAACGAGGCGATCTGGCTTTCGGGAACGGGATCAAAACGGCCCGCCTTAGTCCCGAGAATCCTCGCCACCCCGGGGGTCTTCAAAACCTGAAGAAAGGCGCAGTTATCCTGAGGCAGACGGACGAAGAGATAGCCCGCAAAGAGGGGGAAGGTCACAAGCTTCTTCCTGTCCTTCCAGCGCCTGAGCCGCTCCACCACCGGCAGGAAATGGTCAACCCCGGCTGATTCCAAACGATAGGCGACGACGAATTCATGGCGGGACTTAACCAGGAGGGCATACCAGAAAACCGGATCAGAGGGGGCGGCGAGATTAGATTCCATCATCCAGATCCTCTTTTTCGTCCAGGATTCCCTCCAGAGCCCGGATAAGGGGTCTGAGCGTTTCCGGCGCGAGGGCGGAAACCGCCAGGGCCTTGTATCTCAAACAGAGGTTATGAACAAGGGCCTTCTCCGGCATGAGGTCTTCCTTGTTCAAGACCCGGATCATGGGTTTATGGGCAAGTTCGAGCTCGGCTATGATCCTCTCCACCGATCGGATCTGTTCTTCAAAACGGGGGTTGCTCCCGTCGATCACATGGAGAAGGACATCGGCCTCTTTGAGCTCATCCAAGGTCGCCCGGAACGCGGCGAAAAGCTCCCGGGGCAAGTCCTTGATAAAACCCACCGTATCGGTTATCACCGCCTCGGTATCCCGGGGAAACCGGAGGCGGGAGCTCTTCGGATCCAGGGTGGCGAAAAGGAGGTCTTCCGTATAGACCGCGCTTCCCGTTAAGGCGTTCAAGAGGGTGGACTTCCCCGCGTTGGTATAGCCGACGATCGAGATGATAGGCAGGCCGGCCCGCCCTCTCATTTCCCGGCGCAGATCCCGCGCCCGGACGATCCCCTCTATCTCCCTTTCCAGGTGATGAATCCGCTGTCTGACCCGCCTTCTGTCGATCTCGAGTTTCGTTTCTCCCGGGCCGACCCCGCCGATCCCTCCGGCCAGACGGGAAAGGGCCGAATCCCTCTTGACCAGCCGGGGCAGGCGATACTTCAACTGGGCGAGTTCCACCTGAATCTTGCCCTCCCGGCTCAAGGCCCGCCTGGCAAAGATATCCAGGATGATCTGGGTCCGGTCCAGGACCTTCAGTTCGGTGAAATCGGCGACGGAGCGGATTTGGGCCGGGGTCAGCTCATGATCGAAAACCAGGAGATTCGCCCCCATCTGGAGGGCCCTGATTACCACGTCGGCAAGTTTCCCCTTGCCCATCAGGTATCTCGGATCAAGCTGGGACCGGCGCTGGATGATGGAATCCAGGACGGAAACCGAACTGCTCCTGGCCAGCTCCTTCAATTCCTCCAGAGAGGCCGAGGCATCATTCCGGGGATCCGTTTCGACCCGGACAAGCAGGGCCCGCTCCCGGGAGTCCACCTCTTTTATCCTCTGGCTGCGGGCAAATTCCTCCTCCAGGGCCTGAATGAACGCCAGGAAATTCTGCTCCAGCTGGGCCGGTTTCGCCGGTTCGTAGATCTGCCAGAATGTTCCTTCGGGATTTTCCGGGACGAGATGGGCAAAACCGATCCGGCCGGGGAGACCGTCGCCTCCGACCTCGATCGAAAGCAGGCAGTCCAGGCGCAGCATGGCCAGATCGGTCAAGTCCTCCAGGGAAATCCCGTCGCTTGTCAAATGGGTATGGATCAGCCTCAGCCCCTTGAACCGGACCGACGAGGAGCGAAACCCCTCCAGGGAAGGGATCATGATCCCCCGGTGGTCCCCCGCCATGACAAAATCTACCTCGCCCCGTCGGTCGACCAGAAGCGCCACCTGCCGGTTGAGGTCTCGGGAAAGTTCGGTAAGCTCTCTCGAAAGCTCCGGGGGACATATCCTCTCGGGAGAAAGACGCCGTCTATACAGATATCCGAGGCGTTTGAGCTGCTCCGGCTTGAGTCCCGTTGTCTTGCCGTAGATCTTCTCGATATCCTATCCCTTAAACTTGTGCGGATTTACCTTCCGTTCCATACCGTCAAGGAAGGTGGACCAGGCGTTCGTCCGGAAGGGGGCGACGATCTTGCGGGGATTTGTCTTTCCGCAGGAAGGGCAACCAAGCCCCTCGCCCCCTTCGTCCAGGCGCTGAAACACCTCCCACTGCCCGGAGCAGTTCCGGCATTCATAGACGTAGATTGGCACAGGCGCCCTCCTGCCTTTCAGACATTGAACCGGACGGTGATAATATCTCCGTCCTTTACCGGATAATCCTTTCCCTCGAGTCTCATCCTGCCTGCCGCCTTGATCCGGGCCATGACCCCGCCTGAGGCCGTAAAATCCTCGTAAGCCACCACCTCGGCCTTGATGAAACCCTTTTCCAGATCATTATGAATGACCCCCGCCGCTTCTTTCGCCCGGGTCCCCCGGGGGATGACCCAGGCCCTCACCTCATCCTCCCCGACGGTGAAAAAGGAGATCTGACCTAAGGCATCGAAGATCCCCCGGACGATCCGGGGGAAGGCCGGCTCCGTAAAACCCAGGGAAGAAAGGTACTCCCGCTGCTCTTCCGCGGAGAGGGTCCCCAGGTTTGCCTCAAGTTCACAGCAGATCCCCATCGCCCGCCGGCCCGTCGCCTTTTCAAAGGCCGCAGTTTTGTCCTTATCCCCCTCGTTTAAATTGATCACGATCAGCTCCGGCTTGACCGTCCAGAAGCCGAAGCCCTTGAGGGAAAAGGTTTCTCCGAAAGAAAGTCCCAGATCCCGGATGGTTTTCCCCTCCTCCAGACCCAACCGGAGCCGCTCCAGGAGCTGTCTCTCTCCCGCCTGGGCGGGCGAGATGATCCTCTTTCCCAGCCTGGCAAGCTTCTCGAGCCGGCCTTCAACTACCTGCAGATCGGCGAGGATCAACTCCTCCGTCAGGCTGCGATAACCGCCGGCCACCTCCACATCATCGGCGGCGGTAAAACCGTCGATGACATGGATCAGGCCGTCCATACCCAGGAACGTCTGCTTCAGGGCCTCCCATTTCCGCTCCCCGGAAGGATGGGCATCGACCAGAGGGACCGCAGCCGGGGTCACCTTGGCCGGCCGGTAAACGGAAGCCAGGTAATCGAGCCGGGGGTCGGGCACCGCCGCCTGGCCGCGCACCGGCTCTCCCCGGATATCCCGGCTCCTGATCCCCGTCATGATCTCAAAGAGCAAACTCTTTCCGCTCTGGGGCAACCCCAGAATCCCCACTTCCAAAACCCGCTCCTTTCTCAGGCAAAGGCCTTCTCGATCCGGTTCAGGGCCTCTTGCAGGCGGTCGTCGGGGACGGTGAGGGAGATCCGGATATATCCCTCTCCATGCTTGCCGTAGGCCACCCCCGCCGCCACCACGACGCCCGTCCGCTCGAACAGGAGGTCGGTGAACTCGAGGGAGCCAAGACCCCGAGGGGTCGGGACCCAGAGGTAGAAGGTCCCCCGGGGCGGGTTGAAATCGATGCCGATCCTTCTTAACGTGTCTAGCGTCAAAGCCCTTCTTCTGGTGTAAATCCCGATCATCTCCTCGATTGCCCGGTCTTGGTTTCTCAAGGCGTAAACGGCGGCAAACTGGATCGGGTTGAAGATACCGGAGTCGGTATTCTCCTTCACCTTGCTCATCGCCGCCAGGAGTTCCCGGTTTCCCACGGCCATGCCGATCCGCCAGCCGGTCATGTTGTAGGGTTTCGATAGTGAATTGAGCTCGACCCCCACCTCTTTGGCCCCGGGGGCCATGAGAAAACTGAGCCGCTCCTGCCCGTCCAAGACCATCTCGCTGTACGGGTTGTCGTAACAGACGGCCAGATCGTAATCCCGGGCGAAGGCCACCACCTCGGCAAAAAATTCCCGGCTGGCGCAGGCCCCGGTGGGATTGTTCGGATAGTTCAAGAAAATCGCCGTGGCCTTCGCCGCCACCTCCCCGGGGACATCGGCAAGGTTCGGCAGATAACCACCGGCTTCGTTGATCGGCAGACTGTAGGGAATGGCGCCTCCAAGCAGGATGCTCGAGCGGTAGGCTGGGTAGCCCGGATCGGTCATGAGCACCAGGTCTCCGGGATTGGTCCGGGCCAGGACAAAGTGGTGGCAGCCTTCCTTGGAGCCGATCAGGGCCAGGACCTCGTCCTCCGGATTCAGTTCAACGCCGAACCGGCGCCGGTACCAGGTGGCCACCTCCTTCCGGAAGATAAGCATCCCCTTCTCCTCATCCGTGGGGTAGCGGTGATTCGCCGGGTTTTTCGCCTCCCGGCAGAGCTCGGCGATGATCCCCTCCGGGGTCGCCTCGACGGGATCCCCGATGGCCAGGCTGATCACGTCCACCCCGTCGGCCTTGGCCTTGCCTATCTTTTTCCTCAACTCCATAAAGAGATACGGAGGTATCGTCCCTAACCGATCGGCAACACGCACTTTCTTGTCTCCTTTCCAATTCTAAGAGGTCGTTTGCTCTCCTTGAACCTCATTCCACAGGAGGCCTTCATACACTACCCGGGCGCTTCCCTCAAGGTAAACCCGGCTGAATCCCTCACCCTGCCGTTCAAAATAGACCTGCAGCACCTCGCCGCTTTTCACCCGCACCGAAACCGGGGGGGCAACGAGGTCCGCGGCGGCGGCAAGCAGCGACGAGGCCACGGCCCCGGTGCCGCAGGCCAGGGTTTCGTCCTCCACCCCCCGCTCGTAAGTCCTGACCATAAGGGCGTGTCTTCCCAGAACCTGGGCAAAATTGGCGTTGGTGCCCGCCGGCTTGAACCTTTCATGATGGCGGATATTCCGGCCTATCCCAACCACGTCGAAGGAAGCCAACTCCCCGGTAAAATGGACCGCATGGGGCACGCCGGTGTTGATGCTTGAAATCAGGAGGGGCGCCCCGTCCACCGTTATCTCCTCCGGTTTCGTCAAGTTCCGGGGATCGGTGAGCCTGATCTTTACCTCGCGGCCTCTGACCCGGGCGTCGATTATCCCGGCCTTCGTGACAAAGGACATATCTTCTTTTGCTATACCCTTGAGAAAGGCAAACCGGGCCGCGCAACGCCCGCCGTTTCCGCACATCTCCGCCTCGCTGCCGTCGGCGTTGAAGAAGCGCCAGGCAAAATCCGCCTCCGGGGAATTCTCGATCAGGATCAGCCCGTCGGCCCCGACGGAGATTCCCCGGGGACAGAGCCTCCTGGCCAGGGCTCCGCCTTCGTTCCCGCCCACGAGCCCGGCCCGGTTATCCATGACGATAAAATCATTACCGCTTCCGCTCATCTTGAAAAATTCCATTTTGAACTCCCCTCATCTTCCAGGAAACAGATCGTCTCCTATCCTTCCGGACCGGTGATTATCCTAGCACAATTTTCCCCGTATGGGAAAGGGCTATCGAGCGGGGGTCATTGATTTTTACTTGATAA
>JBBIJM010000046.1:0-19741 GCA_037445955.1 Syntrophobacterales bacterium | reverse complement strand
GACACTGAAGCAGATAGATGCCGCTGCCAAGAAGCGTGGTATGTCAAGATCATCTTTCTTGGTTCACGCCGCACAAAATGCTATCCAATCGACTCATACCAACGCATCTGCCTAATTTTTCCTCCGGATAACGCCCGGCATCAGCCGCACGCGTGAGCGCGTCGGCTGAATTTGTCTTGTTAGACCCTCTTTATTTCCCTGATTTCCGCCTGTTGTCTTCCTTGCAAAGCATCTGGCAGTTGTCGGCACTTGTCTTGCCGCCTTCGTGCCAAGGTGTGATGTGATCTGCCTCCATCTCTTCAATCTCGAATTTCTCTTTGCAGACAAGGCAGTTCCCTTTCTGACGTTCGTATGCCTCACGCTTCTGGTTGTTGCTGAAAGCTCTGATGTTCAGGTGCTTCTCTTTCCCGTCCAGCACGTAGGAATATATCCCCTTCTTGTTCGTCACGTCCTCATCTTCCATGAGTCGTGAAATCGTGGCTTCGAGTTCATTTGGATCGAGCTTGTGGTCCTTGAATGAGTTGTACAGCGTGCCCCAAGTGATTCCCTTCATCTCCTTCCGGTACTTTGGGAACGTAACCTGAACCCAACCAATGACTGCTTGGAAGTAAAGCCACAGGGGATTGGCGCTCCTATCGTGTTGGTGTTTCGCCATGTAACCTTCGATGTCGCCATCATTCAACCATGCGATGGCAGTTTCGAGGTAGTCCTGGCGGATAGGAGAGCCAGTCATGTACTTGTCTGCAAGCTGCCAGGCGGCACACTGGGTTTTGGAAAAGTAACGTTTGGCGTCTGCCGTCCATGACCCCGCATAGACAGCATTTCGCAGTTCTTGGTCTGTAAGCTTTTCGCCGGCAATGTTTATAGTGCGGAACCAATCCAGCCTTTCGCTGTCTGTGCCTTGGCACCAGTATATTGTCAGCCGGTAGTCGAGAATGGCGTCCTTCTCATCCTGCTGCAGGTTATGGAAGTAACGGTCGTGGTAGGAAAACACGCCGTCTACATACTGACAGACAGAGACGGTGCGCTGCTGTCCATCGATCATCTCGAAACCGTCTTCCGTAACGGCCCAGTACATCGTATTTAGCGGGAAGCCCTTGACGAGTGTATCAATAACCGCTTCACGTTGCTTGTCGCCGTAAACGAACTCCCGCTGATAGGGAGGTCGAATATTCAGCTTTCCACCAAAACCCACAACTCCGTCTTCTTGGTTATCTTGGTAGCTATCAACCAGCTCTTGGACTGTAATGTTCTTAAGTTCAATATCCATCAGCTTTTCCTTCTGTGTCTGATAAGGAGGCGGGCATACATTCTTTTCCCATTCAGATACGCTCTGTCTGTCTTCCCTTTCCACCCCGGTCTTAGTATTTCGGGCAATAGACCAATTTTGACTTCGTAGTCAGACCCAACAATATCGAATTGGTCAGGGTTATATTTAGTAAGGAATAGGAACACCCATTATTCCCTCGTAATCTAACGGGATATTTTGCGTCTTTGAGACTTCAATCGCATCATAATTATCGTACTGGGGGTAGGCGACCTCATTGCCTTGATAGCGTTTTACAAAAATCATTTCCTCGTGGCGTTTGTTATGGTCTAGATTGGTGTACCAAACCACTCCAGAGACTCGGATCAAGCCTTCTCGATGGTCGGCGTCAGATGCGGTGTCTTCATAGTGTGGCGCGATGAAATGAGCCATATTTCTTTTGAATCCGAAACCTAGCCACATTTTGTTTTCCTTCACGAGAGTGAAGATATCTTTGTAGGTAATCGCGTTTTGATGGCCTATGATGATAAACTTCCTTTTGAGAGCGGCCAATTGGGCCACATACTCACAGAACAAGGAAAACGGTGGGTTCGTAACAACAATATCGGCTTTCTTGAGAATCTCGATGCATTCCTCACTACGGAAGTCGCCATCGCCTTTGAGATTTGTCACGCCAATGTCGTCCGGTGTCGGGAGGCTGTTTGGCGCGCCTCCTGTATATTCGAGCTTTATAGCTTGCTCTGAATCGTTCTGACTGAACAGATTCATTTGCTTGCTCTTGTAGCAGGTTGTGATGAGTTTCTTCAGCCCAAGAAACTCAAAGTTCTTAGCGAAATACTCAAAGAATACGCTGACATAAGGGTCATCACAGTTGCAGTACACCACCTTATTTCGGAAGTGCTTCCGGTAGTGTCGCAACTCTCTCTCGATATCGACGAGCTGTGTATAGAACTCGTCCTTCTTGTTGCGCCTGGCTGCCTGTAATCCGGTGTTCTCGTTCGCCATTTAGATCTGCTTCCTATCTTTCTCAGGGTCTAACGGATGGGGATCAGCCGCGCGGCATTTGACGCGGCGGCTGGATACGCTTGTTAGCGACCCATAATCATGCGCTCGTATTCATCATGGCTTCCAATCCAAACCCAGACGAAGTCTTCGCCATCCGGGACAGCCAGCGCTCGATGGGCGGCGCCGACCCTTGCCGACCACAGCTCCCCAACCTTCTTGAAGTGCAGGGATGGGTGACTTGGGTCTTCCTTTAGCAAGGCAAAGGACTTATCCGCTAGTTGGCGGATCTGCTCGGATAGGGCAGAGTAGCAATTCCAGAAGCGCCTTGTCGTTCGATGTTTCACAGATCCTTCAGCCTTCCGAGCCTCTTTTCTTCACCGGCTTCCTTGAGAAGAAAGTCGAGCTTCCTCGCCGCTGAATCAGCCTCTATCTGGCGGTCCCACGCTGACCAATCTCGCTCGAGGAACCACTGGCGAAGCTGTCGGTATTCCTCAACCGGAAGCGAATTAATGGCATGCTCAATTTCTTCAATCCTCGTCATATTTATACCTCCATTAATCTTGTGAGTCTCTTTTTTCCTCGCTAACCAGGCTGCTCAGGGGCGCGCGGCTTTTCGCACGGCCCTTGCAGCAGCAAGGTTAGCCGCTCCTAATATTACTTAAGCTCTACTTTGCTTCCCTCATTAATCGTTCTGATCTGAAAAGAAGAAATCTTTGTTTAAATCCTTTCCCCAAAGCTTCTCGACTGTAACAATGGTCTGAGGTTTGACCTCCGTTACTACAAACACAAGATCGCTGACGGTGCCAACAATTTGCATAACCTGCGCGGGCAATCAGCAATCCCCAAAACCTGACGCGGCTAATCCGCGTCAGGTTGATGCGGTTGTTCGGCGATTCTTACAGGTCTTCAAGGGCGAGGCCGGTATGTTTGGCAATTCGCGCCTACATCTTCGGTCCGATTTCTTCACGATCATGAAATGCAAAAACGTAATCAGGCCAGCCAGCCCGAGTAAGAACGCTGTGGGAAGTCCCAGGCTGCCGTTTGATCGCCCAACCAATGCGAAGCAAGGCGGCGAGGACTTTATTGGATCGGGTTGATGGCCATCGGCTCATGCTGAGACCGCGAACACTTCCTTAAGCTCTGGAATTTCTTCCCCATGTTCAAGTCGGTCAGCCAGGACCCGCAAGGCTAATGCTTCGGCCTTTGAGATAGCTTCGTTCCGGCTATTGCCGTACACCATGACTCCAGGAAGGTCTGGGATTTCAGCAATCCAGCGGCCATCCTCTTCTCTCTCAATTTCGATCTTCATACGGTCACCTTACGGATATAATATCTCACTTCAAAGGCGGTATGCAACCCCCTATTTTTCATTCGCCGAACGACTAAGGTCACCGGGCGCCGGGTTTATCGGCGATCCGGTGGAATGACGGGTTCGCTGGGTTCAATTTAAGGTGCGATTCCGATAATGACGCCCGACAGGGACACGATCCGGCTCATGCGGTAGTTATGGCCGCTTTCGCTCTATTGGTTTTCTCGCAAACACGTAGGCCCTCCGACTTTGGTACTCCACCTCAGAGTATGGATATCTCTCGATTACTTCTATTCTCTCAAATCGGCTGTCTTTGAGACAATGGGAGATGAACTCAGTTCTGAAGAACATGAAGTTTATGTCTACCTGTTTGCCGAGAAACTCGTTTACGTGAATTGTCTTCTCGCCGATGTGGTAGGTGAAGAGGAAGGTTTAGTGAATTAAGTGTTATGTCCCCCGAATTCAAATCTGTCCCCCGAATTCAAATCATCTTCCAGTGCCTGGGAAAACATGGGGGAAAACATGGGGTCAGACTTAAATATTGACATTGAAGGACAAAACAAAAGAAAATTTTGCTTTTTATGTGGATAAGAAATTATCTCAATAATCAAGTCTGACCCCAAACCCAAACCCACCAAACCCACATCCCAGGGGCGCCGGAATAATTTTTGCAAAGATATTGTTGATTGTGCTATGACTTATGATTATCCCAGCCGGGGATAAGCGACCGGGGGACGGGTTGATCCCCTCACAGGTCCGCGGGCGTTCTCTGCCGGTCCCGGTGCAACATGCGGGATGATAACCTGGCGGGAGTTAAAATGGGTGCGGTATTCAGGGGAAATACCCCCCCCAGCCACCTGGGTTTTTAAGTCTTTTTCCTTTCGGTGTTAGTGATTGATCTAGAAGGGGCAGTGACGATGAATAAAAATCATGACTTGCCGATGAAGATTCTTAGGCTTTCCATCCCAATAACATTAATATTCCTGGTTGCCTGCGCGGATTTTCGGATCCGTACCCTTCCCGTTCCCCCGCAGACGGGAAAACCTCGCGTCTTTGTCCAGGCTATTACAGAACCGGGGAGATGGTGGGTGCCTGACGAAGTATTTGAAATCAATATGAGTGCAATGACTCGGCAGATTTTAATGGAAACCGATATTTATGAGGTAGTTGAGAGAGGGGATTCCCAATTAGTCTTTGTCGACAAACGCCCCTCCCAAAGATGGGAATGGGCGATGAGGGATTGGGAATTGGCCAGGAAAGCGGGGAGGGGCCTCCATGCCGAATATGCCGTTATCATCACCCGGAGCCAGGAGCGGATGAATACCCACCATGAGATCTTGCTCATCAACGTAGAAACAGGGAGAAAATATCAGGCCCGGAGTATGGTCTCATCACAGGCTCATTACGACATAGAAAGCTATGGGAAAGTCTTGAGGGCAAGTTATCAGGAGGTTTTCCGTCAGGCCAGAGGGGATTTGCTGGCCACGGCGATTCGCAAGAGCCGGGCGGAAATCCCTGCGGCTCCGATTCAAGCCAGGGCGGATGCGGCCAAAGAGACAGCTTCTACTCCGCCGACCCCGGCGAAAGAATCGCCGCCTCCTCCGGTTACAAAGAAGGAGATAGTAACGATAACACCGCCTTCCCCGGTGGAGAAACCTGAAGATCCCGCTGGGCCGAAAGTCCCCGCGGGAGGTCTGACGGTCTCCCCTGCACCTCCGGGACCCCCGGTGTCCCGAGCTTTAGAGGCCCCCGGGGAGCCTGCGGGCACCAGGGTTTTGGACCTGGATAAGGTGTTTGCCTTGAAAGATACAAAGGACGGTAGATTACGGCTGGCGGTCTACGACTTAGAGACCATAGAGCCCTTAAGGATCGTCGCCTTGATTCTCTCAGACGCGCTCCGCGAAGAATTGGCCCGTCTCGGGCATTTCACCCTGGTCAACCGGGAGAACTTGATCCACGTTCTCAAAGAGATCGAGCTTCAGACGACAGGGCTTTTGGATGAAAAACAGGCCGTCCAGGTGGGCAAGGGGCTGGCGGCCAACCAGATCATAACGGGCCGGTTTGGAACTATCGGCAATATCTCAATTATCCAGGCTAAACGGGTCGATGTGGAGAAACAGGAAACCTTGAATTCGGGATCTCTGAGATCCGCCCCGGGGCAGGAGGAGAAGCTTCTGACCCAGATGCCCGAGCTGGCCCGCAAACTGGCGGGGCTTCCTTAAGGGGAAGTCCTGATTCATTCAACAAACAAAGGAGAATAGATGATCAAGCCCAACCCTGAATATGTTCGGGAACTTATAAATATCGTTAACACGAGCCCTTATCCATCCCATATGGCAATGCGCCTGGCGGCGATCGACTTTGATAAGGCGGATATCGAACTTGAAACAAGACGTTTTCATCATCAGCCCTACGGTATCGTCCACGGCGGTGTTCTTGCCACCCTGATTGATACCGCCACCTTCTGGTCCGTGTTTCTGCGGATCCCGGAAGATGCGGGTCTGGTAAATATCGATTTGAAGCTGAATTACTTAAAACCGGTTATCGATGAGCGGCTGAGAGCGGAAGGCCGGACGATCCGGTCAGGCAAGTCGATAAGCTATGCCGAGGCGAAGGTTTTTGATGAAAAAAACGAGCTTATCGCCCATGGTACCTCGACGCTCATGACCCTTCCGGAAAAAGGATTGAAATCGAAATTCAGAAAGTTTATCGTCCTGCCTTTGGGGTCAAATCTTTAAACTTGACAATTCCAAATTCGAAGCCGCACCAATGACCTGAATTGTCAAGTTTAAAGATTTGACCCCATCATTAAAGATTTTCTTCAAATCTGCCGACATTATAACTGTCAGTGATTTACAGGGGAGACGGTCGGATTGCAATTACCAACCGATCTTTCTGGTTTTAAAAACTTCGGGAGAGTGTGCCCGGCGAAAAAGGCTCAAATGCAGGGAGGGGTGTAATGAAGATAAGAGAACTGTTTCGGGGCGGCATCCAGATCAAACTGATCATATCCTTTTTGGCCCTGGGAATCATCCCCATGGCCTTCATGGGGGTATCCGCCTATATCAGCGCCTCGCGGGCCCTGGTGAATCAGACAAATGCGGAGCTTGAGAACCTGACGGCAAAAGAGGTGGAACGGCTGGATATGTCGCTCCATCTCTACAAGATGCAGATGAGCAACCTCAACGTGTTTTTCAAGTCCTTGATCGATTACGTAGAACTGGGGATGAAGATCGAAGAGGGAAACAAAGATGAGGTCAGGAAGGTTTTAGTCGAGCACGTCAAGGGATATCCGGCGATCGTCCGGATCCGCCTGCTGGATCCCGCGGGAAAGGAGCATTTCGCCTTTTCCCCGGGGAAGGCGATGAAAAGCCAGAACGAATCGGCGAACCCCTTTTTCAAGAAGGCCCTCGCCTCGACGGAGATAATCCTCGGGGAAGTTTACAATGCCCCTGAGCTGAATCTGCCCGTCCTTTCCATGACCAGAGGGGCCGCAAGCCAGATCGCCGCGGGCAAGGAGAAAAAAATTGTCGCGGTAATTACCGTTGATCTTGCGGGAAATGTCCTTACCGCCTCCACGGAGAAGCTCAAGGTAGGACAGAACGGCCACGCCTTCATCGTAAATAAGGACGGGGTAGTAATCTCCCATCCGGACAAGGCGAAGGTGTTTGCGCTGAACTTGAGTTCCCAGGAATTTGGAAAGGAGATCCTCGCAAAGAAGAAGGGGCTTATCCGGTACGACTGGGAAGGCAAGACAAATCTTGCCTCCTACCAGGAATATCCCGCCGCCGGCTGGATCGTGGCCTCCACGACCGTCGAGGCGGATCTTCTGGCTCCGGTGATCGCGATGAAAAACATGTTCCTCATGCTAGGGGCGGTGATGGCCGGGGTCGCCGTGCTGTTCGGTTTTTTCACCTCCCTGAGGATTGCCAACCCGATCCGCCGGGTGATCGACGGCATCATGGGGAGCACCGAGCAGGTGACCGACGCCTCGATGCAGGTGGCCACGGCCAGCCAGTTTCTCGCGGACGGGGCCTCGAAGCAGGCGGCGGGGTTGGAGGAGACCTCTTCCTCGATTGAGGAGATGTCCTCCATGACGAGGAGAAATGCGGAAAACGCCAATCACGTAAACGGTCTTATGGCGGAGACCAGCGTTGTAATGACCGAAGCAAACAGGTCTATGGGGGAGCTGACCAGATCCATGAAGGAGATCTCTCAGGCAAGCGAAGAGACCGCCAAGATCGTCAAAACCATCGATGAGATCGCCTTTCAGACAAATCTGCTTGCCTTGAACGCCGCAGTCGAGGCGGCCCGGGCCGGCGAGGCCGGGGCCGGCTTCGCCGTAGTCGCCGGCGAGGTGAGAAACCTGGCGCTGCGGGCGGCGGAGGCGGCCAGAAACACCGCCAATCTGATCGAGCAAACGGTCAAGAAGGTTAAACAGGGGTCCGATGTGGTGCTAAAGACCAACGAATCCTTCGCCCGGGTCGCCGGGGGATCGAAGAAGATCGAAGAGCTGATCGGGGAAATCTCCTCCGCCTCCAACGAACAGGCCCAGGGGATAGATCAGATCAGCAAGGCGGTCACCGAGATCGAAAAGGTCGTTCAGAAGAATGCCGCCAGCGCCGAGGAGTCCGCGTCCGCCGCGGAAGAGATGAGCGCCCAGTCCCAGGAGATGAGGACCTACGTCCAGGATCTCGTCGCCCTGGTCGGCGGGAAAAGAGGAACAAACGGGGCAGGGTTGCGTTTGAACGGGTGAATGCCGAAAGGACGGCAGATAACTTATCTCAAGGAGCGCCGGCGACGAGAAATCTTAATGTATTTAGGACGTTTAAGATTTTCCCTGCTCTCTAAACGACAAAATCAGCAATACTTCAAAGCTCTCGGGTAATGAACCAAGGGGGCGGATTTACCGCCCCCTTGGTTGGCCTCTATCTCTAAAATCCCACCCAGGTGGTGAAATCTTCCAGATTGCGTCTCAGAGACCGGTATTTATTGATCCTGGCCTCGGGATCCGGAAAGCCTAGCGAGATCACCAGGGCGACCGAGAGGTTTTCTTTCAGGCCGAGCTCCTCCCGGATCGTTTTTGAGTAAACCGTAGGCATGGCCTGGGGGCAGGCGCCAAGTCCCTCTCCATGGGCGGCCAGAAGAATGGACTGGACGAACAGCCCCAGGTCGAAGACGGACCAGGAGGTGAGGGTCCTGTCCAGGGCGATTACCAGGGCCACCGGGGCGCCGAAGAAGATAAAGTTTCTCCTCATCGCCTCGGCCACCTTTGCCGGTTCCCGGTCCGGATCGATCCCCAGGAAGGAGAAACGGCGGCTCCGGTGTTCCTTCATCCTGGTTTCATGAGGGGCGGGCCAGCCCGCAGGCAGGGGAAAATCCGCCGCGTGGGGCGAGGCGGCCAGGGCCTCATCGTGTAGCCTTTTGGCCAGTTTTTCCTTCCTTGCGCCCCTTACCAGATAAACCTCCCAGGGCTGGGTGTTCATGAACGAGGGACTTTGATTCGCCTGCTTTAGAATCGCCTCGAGTAGCTCCTTCGCCGGTTCTTTATCCAAAAAGGCCCGACAACTTGTCCTCTGTGTAATCGCCTGTTTGACTTCCATTGTTCCTCCTGGGTATTTGACTGCTACTGATCAAGCTCGATCGGTTTCTTCGCTATCATATTTCGATAAATATTGTAAGCGATGGAAAGGATCGCAAAGGCAAGAATGGTCCCGCCGATCGGTCGGAGGAGGAAGGCGGTGAGCTCGTAGTCCGCCATGGTCATCCCCTTGCGGAAGGAAACCTCGGTCAAAGACCCCAGAACCAGCCCGATGATCATCGGGGCGATGGGAATCCGGTATTTTTTCATATAGAATCCTGTGAGCCCGCAGAAAAGCATGATCCAGCAGTCGGTTAAGTCGTTGCGGATCGCAAACGCCCCGACCACGGCAAAGACCATGATGCAGGGGCCGAGGATCGAGTAGCGGACTTTCCGGAAGTTGGCAAACAGTTTGGCCACCCCCAGTCCCGCAAACAGCATCAGGATGTTGGCCAGATACATGGCTATGAAGATTGCGAACATCAGCTTCGGCTGGTTGATAAAAAGCATCGGGCCGGGCTGGAGGCCGTGGACGAGAAAACCGCCGATGATCACCGCGGTGGTGGCGCTTCCCGGGATGCCCAGGGTTAGAAGGGGCACCATGGCCCCACCGGATGCGGCGTTGTTGGCCGTTTCCGGTCCGGCGATGCCCTCCGGGATGCCGGTGCCGAACTTCTCCGGGGTCTTGCTCCAGCGGACCGCTTCCGAATAGCCGATAAAGGCCGCGGTAGTGGCCCCTACGCCGGGCAGGATGCCGATTGCGGTGCCGATGACCGCGGAACGGAGGATCAGCCATTTCATCTTTATCAGTTCCCTGATCCGGGGAAGCTTCGTCGAGACCTTCGTAAGCAGAACCTCCACGGCTCCCTGAGCGTCCTGGGCCCGGGCTAGGATCTCGCCTACGGCGAAGGCGCCGATGATGGCGGGAATGAAGTTGATGCCGCCGATGAAGGTTTTGCCGAAGGTGAACCTCTGGGTGGCGGTCATCTCGTCGAGGCCGATGGTGGCCAAAAACAGGCCGATGAGTCCGGAGATAAAGGCCTTCGTCATCCCGCCGCCTCCTAAAGAGGCGATGAGGGTGAGGGCGGCAATAGCCAGGGCAAAATATTCAGGCTGAGAAAAGGAAAGACCGACCCGGGCGAGTTGAGGAGAAACGAGGTTCATCACCAAAACGCTGAAGAGCCCCCCCAGACAGGAGCAGATAATGGCAAAACCCAGGGCTTCGGCGGCCAGGCCTTTTTTTGCCATTTCATAACCGTCGAAGACGGTGGCCGAGGCCTCCGGCGCCCCGGGGACGTTGAAGAGGATCGCCGAGATCGAGCCGCCGTAAGTGCCGCCGCAATAGACCGCGGCGAGGAGGGCCAGTCCGTTGATCGGCTCCATGGCGAAGGTAAAGGGGATAAGGAGGGCCGTGCCCATTGTCGAATTCAAACCGGGTACGGAACCGAGGACAACCCCGAGAAAAACCCCGGCTGCGATGAAAAACAACGTGGTCGGGGTCATGATCATTTGGATCGCGCCGAGCCAGATATCCATAAATGCCTCTGTCTAGTAGAAAAGTTGGCTGAAATGAAGGAAGATGCCCTTGCCCCGGGGCAGGGGAACGTACATGGCCTTGGTGAAGAGGATAACCACAATAACCGTGAGCCCCAGGGAGACCCCGATGATCCAACCCCAGAGCTTTTCGCCGAGCAAGACCATAAAAACCGCCATGAAGATCGGGGTGGTGAGGATGAAGCCCAGGACGGGCAGGAGGAGAAAATAGCCGATCATAAGGGCGAGGGCCAGGAGATATTTATAGTTGGCAGGCCCGGATTTTTTCTGCCCTTTAGCTTCGGGGAGTCTTCTTAAGAAATGGCCGGCAATGAGCGTGCCGGAAAGGATCAAGAGGGCAATCAAAATCATCTGGGGCCAGAAACCAGGCCCCAGCCTCCCCCCGATGCCGGGGACCTGAAAGGAAAAGGTTTCGATTAGAAAATATAGGGAACCTAGAAATATGGCCGCCAGAAAGACAACCTCGCCTTTGCTCTTCACCTTGTTTCTCCTTGAGGTTGGGCTTGGGAGCGCCCCTGGGGCAGGGGCGCCCTTGGGCAGGAGTCATTAAAACCTACTTCTTGAGATAGCCGAGTTCTTCGAATATCTCCCGGTATTCTTTGAATTCTTCCTCCCAGAACTTGCCGTATTCCGCCGGTCCCAACCAGCCGGGACGGATATCGAGGAGAGAGGTTCTGGCGTAGGCCTTGTAAGGCTCGGTTTCCGAGGCCCTTTTGAGCACGTCCGCCAAGTAATTGACGATCTCAGGAGAGGTGCCCTTCTTCAGGGCGAGTCCCCGCCACCGGCCCATGGTGATGTCGTAACCGATCTCTCTTGCCGTCGGGACATCGGGGAACTTGTCCAGCCGGTTTTCGGTAAAGGTGAGGATGGGGATTAGCCTCTTGGCCTCGATGAGGGACATGATCACCCCGGGCTCCTCGTGAAGGACGTCGATGTGTCCGCCCAAGACCGCGGCGTGGCTCTCGGGGGCCTTGTCGAAGGGGATATACCTTATCCTGAGGCCGGCCTTTCTGGCGAAGAGCATGATCACCACCTCGTCCGGGCTCTGGGGGGTGGTGCCGGTGAACTGGATCTTGCCGGGGGCGGCCTTGGCCGCCTTGATGACGTCGTGGATGGTCTTGTAAGGACCGCCGGCGCGGACGTAGAACATGCTGATATCCTGCTGGACATTGCAAAGGGGGATGAATTCCCTGTAGTTTTCCCGGCCAAAGACGGTGTTGATTAGCTGTTCCGGGCTGAAGTTGTAGATGGTGTAGCCGTCGGCAGGCTGGGAGAGGACATAGGTCGAGGCCTTAACGCCGGCGCCGCCGGTCATGTTGGTGACGTTGAGAGGGACCTTCAGATCCTTTCTGGCCTGTTCCATGAGGGTTCTAACGAAGATGTCGCTTCCCCCGCCGGCCCCGTACTGAACCACCACCTCGATGGCCCGGTTCGGGTAGTCCCTGGGTTTCGCCTGGGCCCAGAGGGCGGCCGAGAAGAAAAGCGAGATCACAGTCGCAATAACTATGGCAACTACCTTCCGCTGCATAAAACACCTCTCCTTTCTTTATTGTCTTACGTTTTCAAATAGTACCTAAATCTCCTTCCTGTAAAAAATTCCTGTCGTGAGACAAGATTTTCCACTTAATATCAATTTTCCGCAAGGAATTCCATTGCCGCCAGGACCCCGCCCTTCCGGAAGGGGATTTTGGTCAGACTCAAGGCCATTTCTATCCCCGTGAGGGTTCCGGTCAGCATCAGATCGTTGAAATCCCCCAGATGGCCGATCCTAAATACACTGCCTCTGAGTTTGCCAAGCCCGCTGCCCAGAGACAGGTTGAACTTCTCGAGGGCCGCCTTCCTGAAGGCTATCTCATCATGCCCGGGAGGCATCAGGACCGCGGTCAACACGTTGCTGTATTCTCGAGGGCTCTCGCAGAGCACCTCGAGCCCCCACGCCTGAACCGCAAGGCGGGCGGCCTCGCCGTGCCGCTTGTGCCGGGCGAAAACCCGGGCCAGCCCTTCCTCGCGAAGGAGCGCCAGGGACTCTTCCAGACCGAACAGGAGATTCGTCGCCGGACTGTAGGGGAAGAAACCGGTTTTCAGGGGTGGCAGCATCTCGCTCCAGTCCCAATAGTACCTGGGGAGCAAGGCTTCTGCGGCGGCGGCAAGGGCCTTTTCACTTATCGCGTTGAATCCGAGGCCCGGGGGAAGCATCAGCCCCTTCTGGGAGCAGCCTACGGTTACATCGACCCCCCATTGGTCATGGCAATATTCGAGGGATCCCAGAGACGAGATCGTATCCACCAGGAGTAGGGCGGGATGGTGAGCCCGGTCGATGGCCTCTCTGATCTCGGAGATTCTGCTGGTTACGCCGGTTGAGGTTTCGTTATGGACCACCGCGACCGCCTTGATAGTCCGTTCCCTGTCCCGGGAGAGTTTTTCGTAAACCAGCTCGGGATCGACGCCGCGGCGCCAGTTGCCCGGGACAAAGTCCACCGCAAGGCCCAGGCGCCTGGCCATATTCCACCATAACGTGGCAAAGTGTCCCGTCTCGAACATCAAGACCCGATCCCCCGGGGAGAGGGTGTTGACCAGCGAGGCCTCCCAGGCCCCGGTCCCGGAGGAGGGATAGATAACCACCTCTCCTTTGGTTTTGAAAACCTCTTTAAGACCTTCGGTCAGAGCGAGGGTGAGCCGGGAGAATTCCGGCCCCCGGTGGTCGATGGTGGGCTTCGCCAATGCCCGGAGGACCCTTTCCGGAACGTTGGTGGGCCCGGGGATCTGGAGGTGGTGTCTGCCGCTCTGGTATGCCATGGCTGATTTCCCCCTCAGTTCTTTTCCCAGACCTGGCCGCCTTTGGTTATAATCCTCGCCCCTTCCACCTTGAGGAAACTCAAGATTCTCCCGGCCTTGTCCAGGGGCTCCACCTTCTTTTCCGTCTGGATCGGGAGAGACGCCCCGAACTTCTCTTTCAAGAAGTGATCGAAAATCGAAACGACTTTCGGGCTTCCCGTAACCGGGAAGGCCGGCCAGAAATAGGTGGTAATCCCGTGGGCCACGTACCAGAGGGCCTCGACGACCTCGGAAGTTCTGTTTGCCTCGGGGAAGCAGGCGGCAATGGGATAGGCGGACAAGGGTTTCTTCCCCGTTTTGATCAAGGCCCCGAGAAGCTCGATGATCGCCCCGTTTTCGCTCCGGCCTAGGTCTATGACCGAGGGAATGTCTCTGCCCAGACCGGAGAGGAAGTTAAACAGGCCGGCGCCGCAGTGCTTTTCCCGCTCCGCGGGATTCAAGAACCCGTATTTGGCCAGGGTCACGCTCGCCTCGCCTACGGAAAGGCACAGGATATCCCGTTTGAGAAATTCTTCTACCATAATCACCGTAGGCCTGTCCTGGATGAACTTGACGTTTCCCGAGCCAGAGACGATCACGATCCCCTTGATCTTGCCTTCGGCAAGGCCGGCGATGATTCCGGCGGCGGGAAGCTGGGCCTCGGAAAAACCGACGACCGCCGTTTCCACCACTTCCGGGATTTCCCTCTTTTTCCCCCGCAGGGCAAACGATTTTTCCGCCTTGTCCAGGATCGTCTCGACCAAGCCCGCCGGATCGGCGCCGTTTAAGGACCCCGGATTGATGAGAGGGGTTCCCGAGGCCTTGGCAATGGCGGCAAGGGAAGGATTGGCCTGCTGATCGCCCACTACGGCGAGATCTACCGCCCCGGTCAAAAAGGGGATCTCCTGAGAGGCGAAGGTGGTGGCCGGGGAGACTACGTAAGGGGGAAGGAGAATATCCGTTGCGACCCCTGCGACATTTATCTTCCTTGCCTTTGCCGCCGCCAGGAGATTCCTCTTGAGAAGAGGGGAGATGTTGCCCACGAGGAGCACGTTGGCGCAGTCCTGGCGCAGAACCCCGAAGTTGACGTCAATTGCGGTTGGGACGGTGTAACCGAAGGCGGCCTGTTTCATCCTTCCCTGGAGGCGGGCCGCCCCGCAGGCAAGTAAAGCGGCCTTGAAACCGCGGAGAATCAGTTCCTCCGTCTCTTGCGTCCCCCCCTCAAGCATTTGAAAGGCCCGGAAAATATCCCTCGTTGTCCCTTCCGGTCCTATCCCCAGACCCTGCCAATTATCCGCGAGCAGCGGGGGAAAACCCGGAGACCTGCCCGATTCGCCCCCTCCCAGGAGCCTTTCCAGCTCTCCCCGGGCGGCGTTGAGCTGGGCCTGGTCATTGGCCTTCAGGTTCCCGGAGGCAAGGCTTCGGGAAAATTCGGCCGCCTGGTCGAGATACGAAATGGCCCCTTTCAAGGTAAGCCTGAGGAAAGACTGGGCGGCCAGATCGTCCCGGTCCTTGCCGCAGATCCCCACCTTGTTCGATTCCCGGAAGGGGTTACTGATACAGGGACCCTGGAGACAGTCGCGGCAGCTGAGACCGGTTTCGCAGAACCCGCATTCCGGCAGTTGCCCTTCGAAACGATCCCAGGTGAGGGGCAGGCCCTCCTCGGCGGCCTTGGCCAAATAACTTTCGACTACTTGATCGACGGTTTTCCTCTGGATGAAATCCATTTTTAGCTCCTTTCTCACCCTCCCGGGTTACGGGACGAGATTGTATTTAATTAAGACTCAATCTTTTTTTCGATAGTCGAGACGATCCCTCAGGCTTAAGGCCTGGGTGGGGCACATCTCGGCGCAGATGGGATAGCCCATGTTCCGGCAGCGGTCGCACTTGACGGCTACCTTAAGCGCCGGCGACGGCTCGATGATCCCGAAGGGACACACCATGACGCACATCCAGCAGGCGATGCAGGTCGGTTCGTGGACGTAGATGAGCCCGGTATCCGGATCCCGCCTCATGGTCCCGTTGGGGCAGGCGGACAGACAGGGGGCGTCGTCGCAATGACGGCACTGGAGGGCGAACCTCTTTCCCTCCACAAACACCCGGGGGATCCCCCGGGGCTCCTCGTTAATCGCCGAATACAGCTCCTTCGATTCGGACCCTATCTCCGTTGCGCACCACAGCTCACATTGATGACATCCGGTACATTTTTCCTTGTCTACCATTAGGACTTTCACTTGATCTCCTCCTTGCTCGCCGGGCCTCCCCCGGTCTTGCGCCTCTTTACAGGCCGGTATCCATCAATTCCTTGTATTCCGCTTCGGTGAAGCAGTCGGCGTTTCTTCTGATAAGAGGCAAGATATCCATGAAATTGAGATTGTCGCCCATTAGCGCGCCGATGGCACTAGACACGTCGATCTGCTTTCTAAGGAGCACCGACAGGATGCCTGCCTTCTGGGTTTTCCCTACAAAAACGGCCCCGACGATCCGGCCGTTTTTTAGGATCAATTTGCGATAGGCCCCCTTTGTCCGCCGCTTTACCTCCCGGAATTCGTCGGTCGCTGATTCCCGGGCGCAGGATTCAACCCGGGTCAATCCCATCGAGATCGCCGGGATGCCGATGAAGTTGCCGATCGAGTTCCTTCGGTAAGAACCCTCATAGACCTCTCTTTTCCCGGCCATGTTAAGCCCGGCTACCTGCCCCTGCTCAAAGGCGCAGGGCCAGATGGCGTTTATGAAATTGGTCCCCCGGGCCAGGTCGTAAGTCTCCGCCACGTCCCCGGCGGCATAGATATCCTCAACGCATGTCCTCATGGTCTTGTCGACCTGGATCCCTCCGAGGGAGCCCAGTTTTATCCCGGCGGACCGGGCAAGCGCAACCGCCGGCCTCACCCCTACCGAGAAAACCACGAGATCGCAGGGAATTACCCGGGTGTCCGTTACGACCCTTTCGACCTTTTCGCCCCCTTCGAACCGCAGGGCCTTTTCCCCGGTGATCACCTCCACCCCGATTTCCTCCACCCTCTGCCGGATGATCGCCGCGGATTCCTCATCGAAGACCGTCGGCAAAAGCTGGCCGAGCTGTTCCAGAAGGGTAACCTTGACGCCCCGTTTCTTCAGGCTGATTGCGGCCTCGACCCCGATGCTGCCCGCCCCGATCACCACCGCCTTTTTCGCCGGGTATTGATAGATCAACTCGGCGTCGGCCATGGTCTTGAGGGTGGAGATCCCCTGCTTTTCCACCCCCTCGATGGCCGGGACGATGGGGTCGCTGCCGGTGGCAAGCAGGAGCCGGTCATAGCTGAAGTTGCCGTCGCCTGCGGTGATGGTCTTTTGTTCAGGATCGATGCCCTCAACCTTAACTCCTAAATGGGGGGTCACCTGGGAGGTTTCGAAGAAATCGGCGCTTCTGAAACTCAAAAGGGGCTTGGAGAGCTGTTGTGCAACATAATAGGGCAGGAGGACCCGGGAAAACAGGGGGGTCGCCTCGTCGGTGAACAGATCGATGTCGGCCCGATCCCCCGAGGTCCGGATGGCCTCCACGGCGCTGATGGCGGCGGCGCTTCCGCCGACGATTATATATCTCATCTTTGTCTCCTTCCTCATCAGGACTGGGTTGATTTCAATAGAGATCCCGCACCATATAGAGCGGCAGAAGCTCTCTTAACAGTTTGGCGCCTCTGGTTAGATTATAGTTGCCGCAGGTGCAGGCCCGGGCCATCTCGATACAGGCGTCTTCGATGGTTCTCCGCCCCCGTTTGATGTCCCGGACGAGTTTGCCCACCAGGTCCGTGGCGATCATCGCGTGGCCGCACATGGTGGTGGTCTGGAGGATGTAGAAGTCCGGCAGCTTTTCGATCCTGCCCCAGGTCCCCAGGGAGTACTCGAGGGAATGGATCCGGCCGAGGCCGGCCTCCTCCATGCACTGCTGCACCACCTCGGTCACCCCGGAGATGATGATGGAAATTCCCGGGCGGTCCTCCTTGAGCTCCTTCAAAAGGGCCACGATCTTTTCCCGGTTGTCGAAGGTGCATTCGACGATGGTGCTGTCGGTCAGTCTGGTGAGGATATTATCCATGGTGGTGTTGTAGATATTTCCCGTCTTCATGTCCCCCAGGTTAATCGGCCCGTGTTTGTAGCAGATGCTGAGAAACTTCTGGGTCTTGGGCCGGGAGCCGGCCTTGTTCACCCCGGTGGCCGGGCAGCCCAGGACGACGAAGTCTTCCCGCAAATTTTCCCAGGTTCCCCTTCGGTGCAAACTATGTGTCATGACGTCTCTCCTTTATGTCCGGCTAATCGTAGAATTTAAAGGCCGGGAGGCCCAGGCCCATGTTGTTTTTGCTCACCAGCGAATACCAGATCCCCAGGTCGTCGAGGATCGGCCTGATGGGCACCTCGCCTTCGGGGGGAACCTTGGTGATGACCTCGGCGGTGAAAACCGTATTGATCTCTGCCGCCGCCTCCTTCAGGACTAAAAGGAGCGGGGCCAGGTTTTCAAGCTTGCATTTCCCCTCGATGATCGCCGAGGTTGCCCGCTCGTTTAGGACGTCCTCTCTGAGCTTCCCCGTCGTCCTGTCGGTCATGAAATGGGTCACCGGGTTTTCCGCGGCAAGTTCATATCCGAGGTTGGCCGCCATGAGCTTCATCACCACCTGCTCCACATCCCGGAAATAGGCGCCGACACCCGGTCTTCCCAGTTCGATGCCCACCCCTACCTCCCCCGGGAGGAAGGTCCCCTTGACGTCGTTGGTCTTCATCTCTTCCGTTCCCCGCCCCGGGGTCTGGGAACCGAGGAACTCGATCATCGGGTTGCTGAGAATCCCCCGCACCTCCCGCGGCCAGGGATGCTCCGGTTGATAAAGGGCCGCAACCGGGCAGACATCGGCCCTCAAGCACATGCCGCAATCGGTGCACATCTCCTGATCGATTTCCATATAGACCCGGCCGGGGATGGAATCGTGACGTTTGAATGTCTGAATCCTGCCGAAGGGGCAATAGGGGAAGCAACGCTTGCACCCGATACACTTATCCTTATCTACGTTCATAAAACCTCCTTGCAAGATCTGGGAATCATTTTTGACCGCCCTTCATCAGTTCCTTCTGTTCCAGAACCGTATGGTAGGCATCCTCCTTGGCCTCCCGGATATGGTCACGCATTACCTTTTCGCAGATATCGGGACAGCCGAGCATCAGGGCGTGCATTATCCGGCAATGGCCGTCAATGGAACGCTCCGCCCCCTTGAGATAAAGAAGGGTATCCTTCCGGTAGCGAAGCACGTATTTCCTCATGTCGGAGATGAGACTGTGAAGCCGGGGCCGGTCGGCAATAAGTTTTGTCAAGGCATCATGGAACTCCGTGTTCCACTTGAAGACCTCTTCAATATCATTTCTTGCGAGGGCCTTTTTCGCCCGGGCGAGGTATCTGTTGAGTTCTTTGAGGGTTTCCTTGGAAATCTTCCGGGCGACGAGGCCCAGGGCAAAACCTTCCAGCACCGCCCTGAGCTCGAAGAGCTCTTCCATCTCCTCTAAAGAATCGCCGGCGTGACAGTAGCCTCGCTTCCCCAGGGGCTTGATCAGGCCTTCGGTGGCCAGACGGCTGAGGGCGCTTCTGACCGGCGTTCGACTCACCCCGGTCTCCCGGGCCAGGCTCTCTTCCCCCAGCCTCTCTCCGGGCTTATAACGGCCGGCGAAGATCGCCTGCTTGATGTGGTCGTAAACCTTCTCGCCGGCGGGGGAACGGTGTTTCTTTTGTCCTTCGGGATTCGTGATGGCTGGATTCATGTTTGTATCCAAATATTTAGTTGCTGGCATAGAGCGAGGAGGCTTTATGGCCCTGTATTTATCATAACGCAGGAAATGTCAAGAAAAATATATGAATCAATATTTCGTAAAAACGAATAGATATGAAGGTAGATGAAATTATATAGTTCAAACAATGTATCTTGATGATATTTCCAGCTCCAGCAAAGCTGGATGAATGTATACATAATGTCGTTCTTGTTCTGACTTAACCGGGCCTGCGATCTTGACATTCCGACGGTGACGGTATCATTTCCGCCGCACCATTGACCTTGCGACCTCACCAGGGTAATGCCGATGATCTTTTTCAAACTATTTTAAGAGATGAGCCGGGTTACGGGTTACCCGGTTTCGCCTGGATTTTTACCTTCGGCGGGCTCACTACCGCCAGGCCGGTGACCACCAGGACGCCAGC
>JBBIJM010000045.1:0-20566 GCA_037445955.1 Syntrophobacterales bacterium | reverse complement strand
TACTGGGCGAGGCTCTGTCGAGTGGTCCCCGAGATGGTGATCTGCTTGTAGTGCACGATGTTGGTGTCCAGGGGGACCTTGTTCTTCCTCTCAGGAAGCCCGCCGAAGAACATGACTCGTCCGTTGAGCGCGGCAAGTTCCAGGGCCAGAACCTGCGCCTCGGGAGAGGGATTTGCCGTGATCACCACGTCCAGGCCCCTGCCCCGTGTCTCGTGGCGGATGCGCTCGGCGAGCCCCGCGCTCTGCAGGGGGATGACGGCCGGCTCCAGCCCCGCGCAGAAGACCAGCCTCTCGGGATTGATGTCGTTCATGAACACCTTCGCCGCCCCGCCCATCTTTGCCAGGCGTGCGTGCATGAGCCCGATGGGGCCCGAGCCCATCACGAGCACGGTGTCCCCGGGGCCGATCTGCGCACGCTGGAATGTGTTGTATACGCAGGAGAGGGGCTCCGCCATGGCTGCCGCGACGAAGTCCACCCCGTCTGGTATCGGGGTCAGGTTGCCCTGGCGTACAGCCTCGGCGGGCACCCGCAGCAGCTCGGCGAACCCGCCGTCGATGTTGATGCCGAATCCCTTGAACGTCGCGCACATCTGGGTGTTGCCGCTCACGCACTGGTCGCACACGCCGCAGCCAATGTTGGGCGCCACCGCCACCCGCATGCCCTCGGTGTATCCGCCCACTCCCGGACCGACTTTCTCGATGACCCCCGCGATCTCGTGGCCGAGAATCAGGGGGCTGGCGGCGCTCACCGTCTTCGCGCCGTTCCTGAACATACGGATGTCCGTGCCGCACACCCCGGAGGCTTTCACCGCGAGGAGGATCTCTCCTTCCCCGATCGCCGGCGATTTCACCTCCTCGATCATGAGGTCCTCTTTCCCGTACAGCCGTGCCGCTTTCATCCGTTTCTCCCTGCTGTCGCCCCTTCCACTGCTACGGGCCTCTTCTCGACGATGGATCTGTTGCCCGCGTTCACCACGGCCACGGCCATCCTCCCGTCCCACCCCGTCACACTCGGCTCGCTCCCCGCGCGGATCGCGTCCACGAAGGACTGGTCCTCGGCGAGGTACGCCTCGGTGAAGAGGTTCCTCCAGCTGGGCACGAAGGGTCGTACGATGCCCGCGCCCGTCGACGCGGCCACCACGCCATCCTGCTCGATCCTCCCGATGAACATCACGCCCTTTGTCCCCACGATCTCTGTGCGCGCATCGTAGCCGTAGCCCACGGCCACCTGGCCGTCGATGAAGCCCTGCCTGCCGTCGGCAAACCTGCACACCATCGAGACGCTGTCGTAGAAGTCGGGGTAGCGCTCCCGGGCCTGGGGGCAGCGGAAATTGGCGCCGATGGCGTAGACCTCCACGATCTCGGAGCCGGCAAGCCAGCGCAGCGTGTCGATGTCGTGGCTGTTCACCTCGGCCAGCGGGCCGTTGCTGGCCTCGATGTCGTACATCCACTCCTGGGGAACGCTGGGCCCGTGGGTCAAGGACTTCACGAGCACCACCTCGCCGATCTCACCGGCATCCAGGCGCTGGCGGGCAGCCATGAAGCTCGCGTCGTACCTGCGCATGAACCCGATCTGCAGCTTCACCCCCGCCTCGCGGCAGGCGCCGATCATCTGGTCGCACTCGGCGAGATTCATGGCCATGGGCTTCTCGCACAGCACGTGCTTTCCCGCCTGCGCCGCGGCCACAACGATCTCGCGGTGCAGGACAGTGGGCACGACCACCACGACGGCATGCACGCGCGGGTCCGCCAGCGCCTGCCTGTAGTCCTGCCACGCATTCCTCACGCCCAGCTCACGGCAGGACTCCTCGACGGTTTCCCGGTGCGCATCTACGAGAGCCGTCAGCTCGGCGCCGGCTACGCGCCCTGCGAAGTTACGGGCGTGGATCATACCGGCCCTGCCCGAACCGATCACGCACACGCCGATCCTGTCTTGATTCCCGGCCATCATCAGGGTTGCTCGATCCTGTTATATAGGGAAGGTCGTACGACTTTAACGTACATGAGTATTATGGATCACCTTTCATTTCATGTCAAGTGCCCTTTTTTGCCCAGTAATTATGTCAATTTTAAGGGGGCTTCATACCACTAATTCAGGAATATATTTATCGTCATTTTGACCTTGTCAGGCCCCGCCGATCATAATATATGTCTCCCCGGGAGGCGGGCTTATGATTCTGGGGATCGATGTGGGCAGCACCCATACCGACGGGGCTCTGATCAGGGATCGCAAGATACTGGCCACGGCCAAATCGCCTACGGAAAAGGATAATCTTTTCAGCTCTCTCAAAGTGGTGACCGAAAGGCTGATTACACCAGAGACATCCGCCCGGCTCGAGCGGATCGTTCTTTCCACAACCGTATCCACCAATGCGGTAGTCGAGGGCAAGCTCGCCAGGACCGGCGTCATCCTGATAAACGGTCCGGGCCTCGCCCCGGAACATTTTAACTTCGGAAAGGACACGTATTTCCTGAGGGGCTATGTGAACCATCGCGGCCGGGAACTGGCGCCGGTCGATCCGGAACAGCTCCGGGAGATCTCCGATCGCCTCGCCCGGGAGGGAATAAGATATGCGGCCTGCGCGGGAAAATTCGCGACGAGAAACCCGATCCAGGAAAAGACCGTCCGCGAGAAGATTTCCGGTTTAAGGCAGGTCTCCTTAAGCCATGAACTCACCGGTCGTCTCAATTTCCCCAGACGGGCCGCCACCGCCTATCTCAATGCCGCGGTCTTCGAAACTTACAATGACTTTCTCTTCCAGGTTTTAGATTTTTTTAAAAGAGAGCGGATTTCCGTCCCCTTTCACATCCTGAAGGCCGACGGCGGAACCTTCCGCCTCGAATCCTCGGGCAGCTTCCCCATTCAAACGATCCTCTCGGGACCCGCCGCAAGTATTATGGGCATACTGGCCTCGTTAAGGGAAAAAACCGATTCCATCGGCCTGGACATAGGTGGGACCACAACGGATATCGCTTTTTTTGCCCGGGGGGCGCCGCTGCTCATGCCCGCCGGGGTAGCGATCGGCGGCTACAAAACCGGGATCCGGGGCCTTAGAACCCGTTCGATAGGCATCGGAGGAGACAGCCGGGTCGCCCGGCAAGAAGGCCGTCTTAAGATCGGCCCCCGCCGGGATGGACCAGCCGCGGCCCTGGGAGGCCCCTCGCCCACCCCGACGGACGCCCTGGTGGCCCTGGACCTTGTCCGGCTGGGCCGCCGGGATCTGGCCTCGGAGGCCCTGGCGCCTCTGGCAGGCCAAATGGGCCTTTCGATTCCCGAAGTCGCCCTGGCCATCCTCAAGCAAATGGCCGGTGATATCGCCGGGGAAATCGCAAGAGAGATCGCCGAAATCGACAACCAGCCGGTTTACACGATTCACGAATATCTCGAAGGGGAAAGGCTCACCCCTAAGAACATCTGCGTGGTGGGAGGTCCCGCCGCCCCGCTGGCCCCGCTGATCGGGCGACATCTCGGGCTCCCTTTCTTCGTTCCTCCCCAGGCCGAGGTGGCAAACGCCGTCGGGGCCGCCCTGGCCCGGACGACCACCGAATTGACCCTCCTTGCGGACACGGAAAGCGGAACCCTGACCCTGGCCGAAGAGGGTTATACAACGGCGATTCCCTCCCGGTTCTCCCTTAACGATGCCCGACGGCTGATCACTGAAAAACTGAAGGAAAAGGCCCTTTCCCTGGGGGCCGACAGCGCCGGGCTCGACATCGAGATCACCGAAGAACAGGTTTACCCGGTGGTGAGAAACTACTACCGCTCGGGGGAAAACATCCGTCTTAAGGCCCAGATCAAGCCGGGGCTGGCCGGCTGAAAGGTTCACAACCGATGGAGAAAAAGATCAAGAAAACCGGACTGATCTTCTTCCCGGCCTTCGACTGGGCCATATCCCCCACCCACCCGGAACGGGAAGAGAGGCTGCTTTACACCCAGGACCAGATATTTGAAGAGGGGCTCTTCGACCTGGACAACATCCGGGAGTATAAACCCCGGATCGCCGGATCAGAAGACCTCGACCGAACCCATATCTGTGTCCCAGATGCCGGAAGCGTATCCGGCAATTCCCATCTTATCGCCGCCGGGGGGGCCTTGACCGCGGCGGAGAAGGTCCTGGAGAAGGAGGTCGATAACGCCTTCGCACTGGTCCGGCCGCCCGGCCATCATGCGATGCTGGTGGTTCACGGGGCCCGGGGCTTCTGCAACATCAACAACGAAGCCATCATGATCGACTATATCAGGAAGCGCTACGGGATCCGGAAGATCGCCGTCATCGACACCGACTGCCACCACGGCGACGGCACCCAGGACATATACTGGCATGATCCCAATACCCTGTGCATCTCGATCCATCAGGACGGCCGCACCCTCTACCCGGGAAGCGGCTTCCCCGAGGAGATGGGCGGGCCGAACGCCCTGGGCGCCACGATCAACATCCCTTTGCCGCCCCACACCGCGGACGAAGGGCTTCTTTTCGTCGTGGAAAGGATTGTTCTGCCGATCCTCGATGATTTCCAGCCCGAACTGATCGTCAATTCCGCGGGCCAGGACAACCATTACAGCGACCCGATCACCAACATGAACATCAGCGCCCAGGGATACGCGAAAATGGTGGATCGACTCGGCGCCCACCTCGCAGTTCTTGAGGGAGGCTATTCCATCGAAGGCGCCCTGCCCTATGTCAACGTCGGAATAATTCTCGCCATGGCCGGGCTCGATTACAGCCAGGTCCGGGAACCGGATTACCCGCCCTCCGCAATAAGACAGTCCGCTGAGATAACCCGCTATCTTGAAAAGGAGTCCGAAAGGATCTTGAGGCTCTGGGAAAATCGTTTTTCTCTTCGGGAGCGGCCGGCCGCCGGCAAACCCTTTCACAAACGACGAAAATCAATCTACTACGACACCGACGGCATCCGGGAGACCCAGGAGGAAACCGTCAGGATCTGCGAGGACTGCGGCGGGGCGGTGACGATAGATTCCAGCGCCGATACCGGCAGCCGGATTTTTGCGGTAATCCTGCCCGGCTTCTCCTGCGGGGCTTGCCGCGGCCACGCCTATGAGGCCTATGAGGCCGCCTCCCCGGGTAAATACCGCCAGGTGTTTCTTCAGGACAAGGACCGGGATATCCTGTATAAGAAATCCAGCAAGTGAGGAACGGTAATGAGCGACGAATTGAACACAAAGACGAAAGAAACGGCAAAGAAACTATTCGGCCAGGGGATCAAGATGGATCCCCCCTACCTTACCTGGCGCTCTTTCGACCGGGAACTGGCCAATGACTTCTCCCGGTTTATCACGGGCAACCTGTATTCCCGGACGGTCCTGACCCTTCCGGAACGTCAGATGATCACCTGCGCCGCCCTGGCCGCCCTTCGGGCCGGGGGGGAATTGAAACTTCATTTAAACGCCGCCTTGAATGTCGGCTGCGACCCGCGGAAACTGGCGGAGGTCCTGTTTCAGATCGGCACCTACGCCGGGATGCCCGCGGTGAACGACGCCCTGGCCATCTATCGGGAGGTTCTCTCGGAGCGAGGGGAGTGGCCCTTGGAAGGTGCGGATACCTGAGCCTACTGGCCGGAAAACACCGGTTTCCTCTTTTCGGCAAAGGCCGCCAGGGCCTCCAGCCGGTCTTTGGTCGGGATCGTAACCTCGTAGGCCTTCGATTCCAGCGCCAGGGCCACCCCTAAAGAGGCTTCGCCGCCGTAGTTGATCGCATATTTCGCCTGGGCGACCCCTACGGGGCCGTTGGCGGCGATTTCCCCGGCCAGGGCAAGGGCGGCGGGCATAAGTTCCTCCGGCTCCACGACCCGGTTTACTAGCCCATAGTTAAAAGCACTCTGGGCATCGATACGGCGGGCGGTAAAGATCAATTCCTTCGCCCGGGCCACCCCGATGATCCGGGGGAGCCTCTGGGTGCCTCCCGCCCCGGGGATCACCGCGAGGCTCGTCTCGGTTAAGCCCATAATGACCTTGCTCGAGGCGAGCCTAAGATCCGAGGCCAGGGCCAGCTCCGTTCCCCCGCCGAAGGCAAACCCGTTGAGCGCGGCGATCACCGGGCAGCGGACCTGTTCCACGGCGGTGAACGTATTCCGGATGGTGAAGATGTATCTCTTCACCTGATCCTGGGTCATGGCGCGCCGTTCCTTCAGATCGGCCCCGGCGGAAAAGGCCTCTTTGCCGGGTTCGGACCCTTTAGCTCCGGTGATTATTATACATCTCAAAGAGGGATCGAAATTGGCCTCGCCTATCGCCTCGCCCAGGGCGGCAAGAAGTTCCAGATTGAAACAATTCATCGCCTCGGGCCGATTGAGGGTAAGGACAAGGATACCGGCGTCGCGCCGATCTTTAAGAAGCACCTCTGCCATCTTAACCTCCTTAGAATTCTGGGCATCGAACAAGGTCATTTCGAGCCGCCGACCCCGATGCGCTGCATCGCGGTTATTAACTAAGAAACTTGCTCTTTTAAGATCATGTAAGTAGGAAGGGGTATGCCATAACCTTGAAACCCCTTACTGGCTGTGAAGTTTCTTAGGCCGGACCTTCCTTATTTCAAACCTTCAGGTCGCCCCAGAGAGAGTCTTTCAGGGGAACGTGGAGGGAAATCTCGAAGGCCCGGGCCAATTTATCCCTGGCCTCGCTGAAGGCGATGACCCCGTCGTGGAAGAGAATGGCTCCGGTATAGAAGGGATGACCCTCGGTTTCGTACCTCTCTTTAATCATTTCCCGGTAACGGGCCATGTCCTCTTCATTTATCGTCTCGCCCCTTTCGGACATCCCCCTTCTTCTGATCGTCTCTAAAACGAAGGCCGCCGACTCGCCGGACATCACCGTAGTCCGGCCGCGCATGCTGGTGAAATGAAATCTGGGACGAAAGGCCCTTCCGCACATCCCGTAATTGGCCGCCCCGTGATCCGGGCCGACCACATAGGTAACCTTCGGCACCTCAAGACAGCTGCACGCCCGGACCATGTCGGCCCCGTACTTGCCGATCCCTCCCCACTCCTCCTTACGGCCTACCATATACCCCGGCGAGGCCTGAAGGAAAAGGACGGGGATCCTCGAGTTGCCGCAGCGGATCATCCATTCGGTGGCCTTCCTCGCCGCCTCGATATAGATGATGCCGCTTGCGTTCGAGGCGATCACCCCTACCGGGATCCCCTTCAACCACATCTTCCCGCAAACGAGGGATTCCCCCCGGGCCCCTCCGTAGGTGGGCTTGTATTCGTGGAAGTAGCTGTCGTCAGCCAGGCACCGGATCGTCTCCATAACCGGCAGGTACTGGTAAGTGTTTACCGGGGTTGACCTCTGCATCTCCCGGTAATCGTACCGCGGCTCCCGGGCCTCCCTCCTCTCGATAAAGAGTCCCTGGGACGGTTCGAATTCCAGGAGATCCCGGAGCTTCGCTATCCCCTCTTCCTGGCTCTTGACGATATGGTCGCACCCTCCGGAATGCTGGGTGTGAACGTAAGCCCCGCCCAGATCCTCCATGGAGACCGTCTCGCCGATCGCCCCCTTTACCAGGGGCGGACCGGCCAGGAAGGCATAGGCCAGGCGCTCGATCATGATCGATTCGGAGGCGAGATAGACGATGTAGGCCCCGCCTGCGGTATTGCCGCCGGTGGAGAGGGTGTACTGCCTGATCCCCTTGGCCGACATGCGGCACATGTTGTAGAACATGTTGCCGAAATGCCCTTCGTCGGCAAAGGACCCGAGCTGCAGCGGCAGGTTTACCCCCCCGGAGTCGGCGATGTAGATGCAGGGAAGGGCGCACGCCTCGGCTATGGCCTGCGCCCGCATGTGCTTTTTTAAGGTAATGGGAAAATAGGAACCGGCGGCAAGCCGATTTTCATTGGCAAAGATCATACAGTCCTTGCCGCAAACGACCCCTACCCCGGTGATGATCCCAGCCCCGGGGAGGTGCCCTCTCTTCTCCTCTTGGTAGACGGCGCCGCCGAAAAGGTGGATCCGGCCGATGTCGTAGCCCGCATCCAGGCCGAGCTCAAAGAACTCGGTTTCCGGATCGATCAGCCGGGCGATGAGTTTTCGCATCGGCATCTTTCCCTGTTTCGCGAGCCTCTCCTCCTGAACCTCGCCGCCTATATGGTAAGCCTCCTGGCGATGCTTGAAAAGGACGGCGTCCTGCTCGTCCCAGTGGCGCAAGTTCGCCTCCCGCTCCCGGGCCAGCCTTTCGGCCCTGGTCTCACGCTTCCTCTCCTCCTCCATAAAGCCTCCCTTTCAATCAGGGGCACCTTCTTTATACATGGATTCGATCAAGTCATTGTACTGGGCATTGATGGATTTCCGTTTCACCTTCATCGTCGGGGTAACCTCGCCGTCCTCCTGGTAGAGTTTCTTGTCGAGGATCCTGAATTTCCTGATGTTCTCCACCCGGGCAAGCTGGTTGTTTACCTTGTTTACCTCATCCTGGATCAGTTTCACGACCTCTTCGGTCTTGGTGAGGCTTGCGTAAGTCGTATATTGAATCTTTAGTTGCTGGGCATAGTTGACAACATTCTCCTCGTCGATGACCACAAGGGCGACCAGATACTTGCGCCGGTCGCCGATCACCACCGCATCGTTTATATAAGGAGAGAATTTCAACAGGTTTTCGATATACTGGGGCGCGATATTCTTCCCCCCGGCGGTAATGATCAGATCCTTCTTCCGGTCGGTGATCTTGAGGTAACCCTCCTTATCTATCTCCCCCACGTCCCCCGTATGCATCCAGCCGTCGATCAGGGCCTGGGAGGTGTTTTCCGGATCCCGATAATAGCCCTTGAATATCCCCTTGTGCTTAACCAGGATCTCACCGTCTTCGGCGATCTTAACCTCGGTTTCCGGCAGGGACTTGCCTACGGTACCGAGTTTGAAGTTAAACTCATCGGACATATGGGTGATCCCGGTGGTTTCGGTCATCCCGTATCCCTCCCGGATGGGGATCCCGATGGACTGAAAGAATTTCAGGATATTATGGGAGATTGGCGCCGCCCCGGAGAAGCCGATCCGGACCCGGTCGAAGCCCAGGCGTTTCTTCAATTTTCTAAAGACGGCAAAATAGGCCAGCTGATAACCCAGGGAAAGGAAGAAGGGCGGCTTCTTATCGGAGAGCCGGTAATCGTTGTATTTCGAACCGATATCGAGGGAGAGTTTGAAGACAAGTTTTTTCAGGGGCGTCGCGTCGTACATCTTGAGGACGATCCCGGAATAGTACTTCTCCCAGATCCGGGGAACCGCGTGAAAGATCGTGGGGGAAACATCCCGCATATCCCCCATGACGGTGTCGGTGTTTTCGGTGAAATTGACGATGTGTCCCACGTTCAGATGGATCATCAGATCATATATCTGCTCATAGACGTGATTCAACGGAAGGAAGGAGATGCTCTCATCATCGGGCCGGGAGCGGATCATCGAGGTCGAGGCCCACCCCACCCAAAGGTATCCCTCGTGAGAGAGCATGGCCCCCTTCGGCGGCCCGGTGGTGCCGGAGGTGTAGATGATCCCGGCGATATCCTCTGTCTTCCCCGGCGCCACTAAGCTATCGAAGAGATCGGGCCTTTCGGCATCGATCCTCCGCCCCAGCTCCACCAGGTCGGCAAGACTCATCACCATCGGATCCTGGAAATCCCGCAGGCCCTCGGTATCCCAGACGATCATCTTTTTTAAAAGAGGCGTCCTCTCCCTAAAGGCCAGGGCCTTATCGAGCTGCTCCTCATCCTCGCAGAGATATACCACCGCCTCCGAATGGCCCACTACGTATTCACATTCCGCCACCGGATTCGTCGTATAAACCCCGACGAAGGTCCCCCCCAAAGACATGATCCCCAGGGCGCAGAAGAGCCATTCCGGCCGGTTTTCGCCGATGATGGCCGCGTTGTCTCCCCTTTTCAGCCCGAGGCTGTGAAGCCCCAGGGCCACATACCTGACCTGATTTAAGTACTCTCTCCAGGAGATATCGTGCCAGATCCCGTATTCCTTCTTCCGCATGGCGACCCGGTCCGGTTGCCTTGCGGTAATATTTACAAGCGCCTTGGGCAGGGTATCGACAGCTGCCATTTATATCCCCTCCTAACGGAATCTGACCTTTCTGCGGTAACGTTTGAAGCCTTTTACCGAGGTTTCCTTGGCTATTCCCAAATAGAATTCCTTCACGTCCTCGTCTTCCCTCAGAACCTCCGGCTTATCCGCCCGGACGATCCGGCCGTTTTCCATGAGAAAAGCAAAATGGGAATTTTTCAGGGCCATATTTACATTCTGCTCGACGAGAAGAATGGTGACCCCGTCCTTTTGATTTATGTCCCGGATGATCTTGAATATCTCCGTAATGAGGAGCGGCGAAAGCCCGAGAGACGGCTCGTCGAGCATCAGAAGCTTCGGGCGGGACATGAGGGCGCGGCCGATGGCGAGCATCTGCTGCTCGCCGCCGCTCAGGAGCCCCGCCTGCTGCTCGCGGCGTTCCTTCAGGATAGGAAAGTGAGTGAATACATTTTCCAGATCCGAGGCTACCCCCGGGCGATCCTTCCTAGTATAGGCGCCCATGATGATGTTTTCCATCACCGTCAACTCCGGGAATACCTCCCGCCCCTCCGGGACGTAGCTGATCCCCATCCGCACTATTTCGTCGGTGTTCTTCCGTTCTATCCGCTCGCCCAGGAATTCGATGGTGCCTTTCTCCGGCTGTTCCTCCTTGAGCTCGTAAAGAAGGCGCATGATGGTCTTCAACGTCGTCGTTTTACCCGCCCCGTTGGCGCCCAGGAGGGCCACTATATCACCCTGTTTGACCTCAAACGAGATCCCGTGCAGGGCCCGGATCAAATCATACCAGGTTTCGATGTTATTGACTTTAAGCATCACTTATCCTCCCCCAGATACGCCTTGATAACCTCCGGGTGGCTCTGGACCTCTTGCGGTGTTCCCTCCACTATTTTAGTTCCGTGGTTTATCGCGAAAACCCGGTCGGAAATCCCCATCACCATGTTCATGTCGTGTTCGATCAGGAGAATGGTAACCTTATAGTCCGCCTGGATATCCTTGATCCAGATGTTCAGATCTTCCTTTTCTTCGGTGTTCATCCCGGCGGAGGGCTCATCCAGGAGGAGTATCTTGGGCTCCAGGGCGAGGGCCCGCCCGAGCTCGACGAGCTTCCGCTTCCCGTAGGGGAGGCTCGCGACAAAGCTGTTGCGGACGGACTGGAGGTCAAGAAAATCTACTATTTTCTCCACAATTTCCCGGTTTTTAATCTCTTCTTTAGCCGCGGCCGACCCCTTGCCCCACATGAAGGCGCCGGTAAAAACCCCGGTTTTCATATGGATGTGGCGGCCCAGCATGAGATTGTCCATAACGGTCGCGTTGGAAAACAACTCGATATTCTGAAAGGTTCTGGCCAGACCCTTCCGGGCGATCCGATCCGGGGTCAACCCGACCAGGTTCTCGCCGTCACAGATGATCCGGCCGCTTGACGGTTTGTATATCCCGCTTACGAGATTGAAAATGGTCGTTTTGCCGGAACCGTTGGGACCGATAATTGAAAATATGACGTTCTTTCCGACATTGAAGCTGATATTATTGACCGCCTTCAGCCCGCCAAAAGAGATATTGAGATTTTCTATTCTAAAGTGATCCATTTCCGGAGCTTCCTTCCGTTTATCGATTGCTTTCCCCTGGCCGATCGTTACCACACCCGGTCTTCTTTGCCTGCCTCAAGAAACAGGACGGCACCTAAAAAGGCAGCCCGGGTTTCGGTTTCCCGGGCTGCCTTCCCCAGGCTATTTCTTCCAGGTGGCAAGATCGTTTGCGGTCCAGTCCTGAAGGACTATGTAGCTTGCATTCGGGCCGCATTTCATGATCTGGATCGAATCGGTGCCCTGATGCTGCTTCTCCGTCCAGGTGACCTTGGGACCTATGGTCTGATGATCCTTGATCGAGTTGAGGGCCCTCAGCGTCGCCTCGGTGCTCAAAGACCGGCCCACCTTTTTCAGGGCCTCAACCAGAGGATCGGCAAAGAGGATCCCCGCATAGTAGAAGGTGCCCCACCTCTCGCCGGGGGCCAGCCTCTTGGCCGCCTCGCGATACTTGACCATCAGGGGGTTCATCGAATCGGGCACCTCGCCGAAGCCGCCGGTGATTACCCCCTCCCAGAGTCCGCCGGTGATCCGGTGCATCAGGGGATAATCGGAAAGGGTATTGGAGGAAACCCACTGGGGCTTGTAGCCGATCGTGCCGCTGGTGCGCAGGGCGATGACCGCGGTCGTGGGGTTCACGAACATGACCACCGTTTCCGCACCGGCGTTCTTCAACTTAAGTATTTGCGAGGCCAGATCCTTTTCCCCAGGCTCGACGGGGATCTCCGCCACCAGCTTCAGCTTGTAAGTGGCCAGACGCTGGTTCACCCCTTCCAGGCCGTCCTTGCCGTAGGAATCGTTCTGGTAGAGCATCCCGATCTTTGTCAATTTGAGCTTCTCAACAATGTACTTGGCCAGGATGCTCCCTTCGTCCTTATAGAGCGGATAGACGGCAAAGATGTAGGGATTCGTCGGAAAAACAAAGGCATCGTCCGCCGCCGCAGGGCCAACCCAGATGATCTTGTTTGCCGCCAGATAATCTTTAACCGCCATGCCGGTGGCGCTGCCCACCCCGCCGACGAAAGCAAAGATCCCGACCCGCTCCACCAGTTCTTTGACCACCGCAGCGGTCTGGGCGGGATTATACATGTCGTCTCTGATGAAATATCGGATCTTTCGCCCGTGGATCCCTCCCTCCTCGTTGACCAGGTCGAAAAGCAGCTTGCTCCCCCGGGCGACAGACCCCCAGGCCGCGGCCGGCCCGGTCTGCGGCCCCCATTGGCCGATTCTGATCTCGCCGTCATCAAAACCTTTCGGCACCTGAGCGGAAACAACCGCGGCCATTGCAACGATCACCATTACCAGAAGCGATGCCAAGAAAGTCCTTCTTCCAAGATTCATTGTTCCCTCCTTCTTTATGGTCTATTAATCTGCAAACGATACCTCAGCCCTTATACCACTTGCCCCCTTCCTTGAAAAAGATGTAATCGAAATTAACTTCTGTCCGTTCACTGGTATTGTTGTTGCCGATGACCAGATCCACCTCGACCCGGGCAAACCTTTCAATCCCCGGGTAGGCGGCGGGATCGTGATTGCCGGCAAGATGAGATATCCGAACTATTTCGTATTTTATGATCCTGTTTTCCGACCGCCCCGCCTGAAGAAGATAATCTTGATAGCTGGTGGTCTTACGATATACCGACGAAGGGGCAAGACTCCTGTAAACCTCCCGGTAATCGAGTCTCATTTCCGCCTCAAAATACCTGCGGGCCGCCTCGGTTATCCGCCTCTTCTCCAGGAGCAGCTCCGCCTTTTCCCGGACGTTTTCCCACTGGGACAGGCCAAGAAACACCCCGGCGATCAAGATCGCTGCGGTTATCGGCCAGAAAAGGCTTTTCCCCTCCCTCTTTCTCATCGGTCGTTAAACCTTTTTCACATAATGACTGGTGAAAAGGCCGCTGGGCTTAATGCAAAGGATAAGGATAATAACGATAAAGGCGATGATCGGCTTCCAGTGAGGCCAGAAGAAGCCAAAGAAATTTTCGATGAGCCCCATAAGAACCCCTCCCACAATAACGCCGGGGATGCTCATGAGTCCTCCTAAAACGGCGCCTGCGAAGGCCCTCATGAAAGGCTCCATCATGAATACCGGGTCCAGGGTCGCCCGGGAGGCAAAAAACATCCCGGCCAGAGAGCCGATCAGGGCGCTGAAACCCCAGGCGATCGACAGGATCCTTTCGGTGCGGATACCCATCACCTTCGCGGCAAGTTTGTTCTGCTGGGTGGCGCGCATGGCCACCCCCAGCTTGGTATAGTTGAAGAAGATGTACAAAACGGTAATGACCATCACCGTAACCGTCAATACCGCCAGGGTCCAATTGGTCATCACCATCCCGGCGACGGGCTCGTAAGTGGTGCCGGGATCCAGAGGGATGTTGAAGTACTGCTGTTCCGCCCCCCATTTCCAGCTGGCCAGGCCCATGAGAAACATCTCCGCCCCCAGGGTGATGACGATGAGACCCAGAATCGTCGGGTGCTTCGCGGGCCTGAGGAAGAGATATTCGATCATTATTCCCAGGACAACCGAGAAGATCAAGGTTACGATCAAGGCCACCCAGAAGGGGTATTGATAGACGGTAAGAATGTGAAAGGCGACAAAGGTTGAAAACATCGCCATTTCACCCTGGGCGAAATTGACCACCTCGGAGGTTTTATAGATAATCACCACGGCGGTGGCAAACAGTCCGTAACAGGCGCCAATGGCAAGGCCTTCGATCAAGAGCTGTCCTACGGGCATTTCCTCTCCCCTTCCCAACGAAATTTTCGTTTAAGCCATCATCACCTGCTGCCTGAGGTCGGCTTGGGCCGTTTGGTATTAACGTCAGAACGGCCAGGTCATCCAATACTTTTTCATCCTGATCCACACCCCGAACATCCCTAGAGGTTCGAAGATGATGATGCCGATCATGATGAGTCCGATAGCCATGCTGCTGAAATTCTCAAGACCGATCACGGTAAACCATTTGCTCGAAACGGCGATTAGAAGATCGCCGATATAGGGAACTTCGCCGACGTTTTTCAAAAGATCGTACTGAAGATAGGTTATGAGAACGGCCCCCATAATCGAACCGTGAATGGTTCCCAGACCTCCGACTACCACCATCACAAGAAAGATGATCGAGAGGATCATGTTGAAGGTAAAGGGATCGAAAAATCCCAGGACGAAACCGAACAACCCCCCGGCCACCCCGGCATAAAAGGCGCTGACGGCAAAGGCCAGGGTCTTGTAAACGGTGAGATTCACCCCGACCACCTCGGCGGCTATATCGCTGTCCCTGATGGCGACAAAGGCCCTGCCCGCCTTGGTTTTCAAGATGTTTCTTGCGGCTAGGGTCAAAAGAATCGTAAGAACCAGCATCAGGTAATATTTCTCCCTGTCCGTGTCCAGGATGAAGCTAAGACCAAGGGGGCTGATCCCGATATCCAGAGGCGGAGCCTTGACCCCCATCCGCCCCCCGAAGATCTCCATGCCGCCGATGATGTGCATGATGGTGAGTCCGAAGCCCATCGAGGCGATGGCGAGATAGGGTCCCTCAAGACGCAGGGCGGGAAGCCCCAGAATGAAGCCAAAAAAAGCCGCGATGAATGCGGCTATGATCAGGGCCAAGAAGAACGGGAGCTGAAAGCCGGTCATGAGAAAGACCGTGCCGTAGGCCCCTATGGCAAAGAATCCGGCGTGACCCAGCGATATCTGGCCGGTGGAACCCACCAGGATATTCAACCCCACCGCCAGGATTACGTGCACCATGATGATGTTGAAGAGATACACGTAGTAATTGGAAACGTAGAAGGGGAAGGTGAAGAGGAAGACAAGTAAAGCCATTGTCCAAAATAGGATTACGTTGCTCTTGAAAAGCTCGATATCCTCATAGTAATCGCGTTTCATATCCATAGCAGCACCCCGAATCCGTTAATTCATCAACCGCTTGTGCATAGACCATTTGCCCCGGCCGGGTTCAAACGGTTAAACGCCGATTAGCTCTACGCCTATCAAAGGCAGATTTCACTGTCAAGGGGAAATTGGGACAAAGGGCTCCGGCCGGGAGAGACAATACGAAGACTTTCGTTGACTTCCCCTGGCTACCTTCAGTTTTTTTTAAATAGACTAAGGCCGGATTTTTCGATATAGGGAGGGAGTTGAAAGAGCCCGTTTTTCCGGAGGAGAAAACCACCTAGAAATTAAAGATATCGAGTCACGAGGGGAAAAAACCGGAACCGGTCGGACGGAGGCATAAGAATGGCCCTGTGTTTTGAATTTTCACCGGAGCAGAAGATGCTCGAAGAAAGCGTCTGGCGATGGGCCTCAGCCTGGCTCGAACCTCAGATGGAGGATCTCTATGAGAAGGACGAAATGCCCCCGGGCCTGTTTCATGAGCTGGGCAAGCTCGGGGTCAACGGCATAGTATTCGACGAAAAACTAGGCGGCGCAGGCCTCGGATACGTCGAGACCCTGCTGGTATATGAAACCATCGCCAGGGTAAGCAACGCCCTTTCGATGAGCGTCGGGGCCAGCCAGACCCTCTGTTTTGACAACTTCTGCCGGTGGGCTTCGGAAGCGCAGAAAAAGGCGATCGTCCCCAAGGCCTGCCGGGGCGAGTACATAGGCTGCCTGGGAATCACCGAACCCAATGCCGGTTCCGACGCCATGGCCATGTCGACCCGGGCCGTGAAGCAGGGGGACCGGTACGTCATAAACGGGTGCAAGACCTTCATAACCAACGGTCCCGTTGCCGACTTCATGATCTTCTACGCCAAGACCTCCCCCGAACGAGGTCCCCACGGCATCTCCACCTTTTTCTTCCTGACCGAAGGGATGAAGGGATTGCACATATCCAAGATCAACAAGTGGGGGATGAGGGCCTCGCCCACGGGAATGATCACCTTTGAAGATATGGAGCTTCCTGAGGGAAATCTCATCGGCGGGCTCAACAAAGGGGTCGCCGTGTTGACCAGCGGCCTGTGCACCGAACGGATAACCTTAAGCGGCTGCAGCCTGGGATCCCAGCGGGCCTGCCTCGAGCTGTCCCTCAAATACGCCCGGGAAAGGATTCAGTTCGGCAAACCCATCGCCTCGTTCCAGTTCATCCAGGGGAAACTCGCCGATATGTACACCGGCTACATGTCCTCCAAATGGATGACCTACAGCGCCGCCGCCTATTGCGATTCCCTGGAAAACAAGATGGGCGGCAAGGGAACCGATTTGGACCGGATGGCCGCCGCCGCCCTTCTTCACTGCAGCACCATGGGAACAAAAATCGCGACGGACGCGGTGCAAATCCACGGCGGCTACGGTTATTGCAAAGAATACGCCGTCTCCCGCCATTACCTGGATCAGAAGCTCTGGGACGTAGGGGCGGGAACGGCGGAAATAAGAAGGATGATCATAGCCAGGGAGCTTCTGCGGGATGACTTCAAAAGCGGCCTTTAAAAAAACCATCATTTCAGGGATCGCTCTTCTTTCCCTTATTTTTCCCTCCCCTGACCTGGGGTGGCCGAAGGAAGGCACCGCCTTTATCTCCCTGGAAAAACCCGATCCCCCAGGCAGCGTATCGAAACTCTACCGGGTTCAACCGGGAGATACGATCTCGGGGATCTTGCAACGGGAGTTGGGCAGGACCCGATTCTGGTATCAGGCCGTCAAGACCTTAAATCCGACCCTGAAAGATTTAAACCGCATCTACCCGGGCCAGACGATCGCCCTTCCCCGGGATAAGGCCGACGCCCCGCCGGTGCCGTCTCCCCGGACTCCGGAAATCTATACCGTAAAAAAAGGGGATACCCTAAGCGGCATCATCGACCAGGGCGGGAGGCCGGCCCGGGGGGAACTGCGGCGGCGTCTTGAGGAAATAAGGGAACTCAATCCCCAGATAACGGACTTAAACCGGATTCATGAGGGCCAGAGAATCATACTGCCGCCCCGGGAAGGCACAGGCGCTTCGTCCCCGGCCAGCCAGGCACAGGCGGCAAGGGAGACGGCGCCGCAGAAGCAAGGCAATCTCCTTGAGACCTTGAAGATCGTTCTTTCCCGATCCGGCGTAAACCTCGACACCACCGGGAAACATTACTTCCCCCTGCCCGGGATCGGGGTATTTCAGCTTGACGCGACGGTGATTCCCGTAGTCGAGTTTCCCGAGGGATCGGTCATCTTGCTGGATTTCTCAAGCCGGATCCCCCGGGAGACCAGAGGGGCCCTGGAAGATACCTGGAAGAACATCTCCTGTTTGACCCCCGAGGCGACGGGGAATCTGGCCTCGTTTTTAGAGCAGCTTTTCGCCCCCTCGAAGAACCATCGGGTAGGAAAGCCGTCATCGCCCCTTGTCTTGAGCGATGTCCCGCAAGTAACCCTCAGTCCGGATATCGTAATCACTTCTCTTAGTGAAAAAGGTACCGTCTCCTCCCGGCAGGGAATTTTTTTCCTTAAGGGAAACTCCCCGCCGCTGCCCGGCTCCCTCCGCTCGTTTTCCGAAGGCAAGGGCCTCATCATCACCGAGATCAGGGAAGGAAGGATTGCCGCAGGTCAGGTTTCCCGCCCCGGCGGCCCCTCTTCGGCCAGGCTCAACTCCTCAACACAAAAGGATTTGATCTATGATCTGGTCAGGCTGCTGGGTTTAAAGGTGTTTCGGGATAAAGAAATACCCCTTTTTGATCAGGCCCGAGACGGGTTTCATCTGTCTTTCAGCGCCGATCTGGTAATCGCCGGCGGCGCCACGGGACAGCGGATCATCCATACCCGGCCCCTCCCCGGACAATTCGTTTCCCTGCTTAAGGAAAGGGGGATTCCGGTCCTGATCGTTTCTGAAAAGGAAACCAAGAAGGAGATAGTTGAGAAGACCCTGGGTTTGCTCGATCTGCCCCATGAATCGGGAAACTTCACCTTTTCAGCGCCTGAAGACAGCGGAGGCCCGGCTTTTGTTATTACCTTTGCCGGAATCAAAGTCAACCTAAGCGGCGGAGTTTTTTATCTTACCGATTCCGATCCTCCCTTCGAGATGGAGTCCGTTCTCCCGCCGCCCGGCCGGGCCAGGATAATCAATTATTGACCCTGCAAGCCGGCGTGATCCTGCCGATGTTCCTCTCTCAGGAGGTCTTCCACCGTCTTCACCGGATTGAAGGTCCCAAGGGGAACCTCGACAAAAACCGTATTCCAGAAACCCATGCCGCCGTTCCACAAGCCGGGCCGCTCGAGGGCCAGAAGGGAAATCCCGTCTTTCGACTTTTCCGAGATCGCATAGGATCGCTCATCGACGAATCGGGAGAGGACAAACGCTTCTCCCCGCCAGTTCCTAAGACCGCAAACCAGATCCACCGGATTGAAGTGGGTGGCCTCGCGCCAGCTTTTCATCTGGTTTTTGTCTCCTTTATCTATCTGAAACTCCTCAATAATCTGTTTTGAGGAGCCGCCGCCTTCCAGATCGACAAAAAAAGGACCGCCACCTGGTTCTCCGGCATTCTTCACCACCCCGCAAACCCGGAGGGGTCGGTTGAGTCTCCGATAAAGATCCACAAGTTTCCCTTCCTCGGACAAACTATCAAAATTTCCGGGCGCCTCATGGTGGAAGACCCTTTGGCAAACCCAGGCGGCCGCTTCAAGGTCCGCGGCGCCCGCCTCCCGTAACGACAATAGCTCAAGGAGTCCGAATATCTCCTTCTGGAGCCTGACAAGATAACCGGCGAGGACCTTTTTCCAGAAAACCGTCTCCCCCTTCATTCGGTCCGGGGCTACGTTATCGATATTTTTTATGAAAACAAGATCGCCGCCGGTCCTTTCCAGGTTTCCCAGGATGGCGCCGTGTCCTCCCGGCCGGAAGACGAGTCTCCCGTTTTCGTCTCTCAAAGGCCCGCCCTTCCCGTCCGCCGCAATCGTACCGGTGGATCTGGCCTGGAGAGAAATGCCGATCTGAAATCTGACCTGCCACTTTTGTTCATAAATACCCTTGATCTCATTTATAAAGGCCTCAATCTCCGCCCGGTGCTCTTCGCCGATGGTGAAATGAATCCGGCAGTTAGAATCCCTGTCCTTTGCATATAAAGCCGCCTCCACCAGATGTTCTTCGAGGGCGGTGCGGTCTCCCTCGGGATAGGAATGAAACTTGATCAGGGCCTTGGGTTTTCTGCCGTAATCCAGACCGTTTGGGGAAATAACCAGCTTTATAAGTTCGGGAAACCTGCGGCGGGAACGGAGCGTGTCAAGGTCGAGACCGGAGCCGAAAGCCGGCTCAGCCAGATCCCGATAAAAAGGAAACCTCTCAAAAGGGATGGCAATGTCTGGCTGTTTTGAGTTTCCCTCCCGCCGATCCTGAGAAAGGATCCTCTGCCAGCGATCGAACATTCTGCTTGCCGCCCCCGAGGCGGGCACAAATTTCAGGAATCTTCCCTGAAGGGCCGCCTGTTCATAATGGATAATCAGGCCTTCGGCCTCTCTTGCGTCAATAGTCTCTATCCCGTCGCCGATCCGGCAGGGTCTGTTGAGGCGGACCTTGTTCATTCCCCGTCTGAACATCTCCATTTGAGAATTTATCTCTGAAGGAGAGATGTCCTCTGAGGCGATCTGTTCAAGATCTTTCGGGCTAAAAAACTCATTCATTCCCCATCCCCCTCCTTCTTAGCCTGCTCCCGGATAAAAAAATACCCGCCGTCAAGCCGATCTGATCAGCTTCCCACTAAAAAATCAACCTCTTTTCACGTTTTCTGTTGGTCGGTGGGAGGGAATGATGATATAAGGCCGGTCATTTCCTGCCGGCGGTGAGGTTACGAAAAGGGAAAAGATTCATGCCCGGTCTATGGCTATAGAATGTTTCGAGACCGACAACCGGGAGATCCTGATCGAGGGTGCCCTCTCGGATGAACGTTTTTTCGGCCACTACCTTTATGCCTCAGGCATTTTTCGTCCCCCGGGGTTTAGCCAGCAACTGACGGTCAGGATGACCGATTCCCTGCCGCACCTCAT
>JBBIJM010000044.1:0-20725 GCA_037445955.1 Syntrophobacterales bacterium | reverse complement strand
CACCGCGGCAACGAAAGAGAGAGGCGAGATCAGTGGCGGCGGGAAGAAGCCTTGGCGGCAGAAAGGAACCGGACGGGCTCGGGTCGGTACTACCCGGTCGCCTCTCTGGCGGGGGGGCGGGACGGTTTTCGGTCCCCAGCCGCGGGCCTACGATATAAAGGTAAATAAGAAGGTCAAAAGGATAGCGCTCGTTTCCGCCTTGAGCATGAAGGTTTTGAACGATTCCGTTTTGATCTTGAGAGAATTTCCTCAGGAGGAGATCAAGACGAAGGCGTTTAAAGCGGTCATGGACAGGTTTGGCTGGGAGAAGACCCTTTTTGTCATGGATAAGGAATACCCGGTTCTTGAACTTTCCTGCAGGAACATCAAGGAGGTCAAGATGATCCGACAGGAGGCGCTCAATGTTTATGACCTGTTGGATTTCAACCAGGTGGTCTTCCTCGAACCGTCGATCAAGCAGTTAGAAAGGGTGCTGGTTTCATAATGGAAGCTTATCGGATCATTAAAAGGTATTTGCTCACCGAGAAAAGCACGAAGGTCAAGGAGGACTACAACAAATACATCTTCGAGGTAGACCGGAGGGCCAACAAGATCGAGATCAAGCAGGCGGTGGAAGTGCTTCTCAAGGCAAAGGTCGCTGAGGTCCGGGTGATAAATGTCCTGGGGAAAAAGAAGCGCTTCGGCAAGGCGATAGGAACCACGAAACCCAGGAAAAAGGCGATAGTTACCCTGGCTCCCGGTAACACCATCGAGATCTTCAAAGGGGTTTAAGGGATTAATTCGATACTTAAGGAAGAAACGGAATGGCGATAATAAAATTCAAACCCACATCCCCGGGAAGAAGGTTCCAGACCTGCTCGGATTTTCAGGAGATCACCGAGTCGAGGCCGGAGCGGAGACTTGTGCGCCCCTTGAAAAAAACCGGAGGACGAAATAGTTACGGTCGCGTTACCAGCCGTCATCTGGGTGGAGGACATAAGCGAAAATACAGGGTCGTAGATTTTCGACGGGAAAAGATGGATATACCGGCCAGGGTGGCTACCATCGAATATGATCCGAACCGGAGTTCCAGGATTGCCCTCGTCTTTTATGCGGATGGAGAGAAAAGGTACATAATCGCCCCGGATAATATTAAGGTGGGAGATGTCCTGATCAGCGCCGAAAAGGCGGATATTAAGCCGGGCAATACGCTGCCGTTAAAGAATATCCCCTTGGGGTCGCTGATCCACAATTTGGAGCTGAAGGTGGGCCAGGGCGGACAGATGATCAGAAGCGCCGGCGCTTTCGGACAGCTGATGGCCAAGGAAGGACGCTATGCCCAGGTTCGACTGCCTTCCGGGGCGGTACGGAAGGTGTTCATCGAGTGCAAGGCGACAATCGGGCCGGTAGGCAATCACGAGCACGAAAATATCAGCATCGGCAAGGCCGGCCGGTCGCGGTGGCTCGGCAGAAGGCCGAAGGTGCGCGGGGTGGCCATGAATCCCATCGATCATCCGATGGGAGGCGGCGAGGGGAAGTCTTCGGGAGGCAGGCATCCCTGCACCCCCTGGGGAGTCCCGACAAAAGGTTATAAGACCAGGAAGAATAAGAGAACCGATAAATACATCGTAAAGGGAAGGGACTAGAAATTGGCTCGTTCGATTAAAAAGGGTCCGTTTATAGAAGAGAGGCTCCTGGAGAAGGTTAGAAAGATCGAGGAGAGCGGGAGCAAGGCGGTGATCAAGACCTGGTCGCGACGTTCCACAATTACCCCGGAACTCATCGGTCATACCTTTGCCGTCCATAATGGTAAAAAGTTCATTCCGGTTTTTGTAACGGAAAACATGGTTGGCCATAAGCTTGGTGAATTCTCCCCGACCCGCACCTTCTTCAATCATGCCGGCGATCGGAAAACTAAGCTCCGCAAGTAGCGGTTTCCCTTTGCGGGGGAGGAAGAAAGGTGAAAAAAGGGGGATAGGAGAAGGCAAAATATGGAAGCTAGAGCAATTGCCAAATATATACGTATGTCGCCACAGAAGGTGAGATTGGTGGTGGACCTGGTTCGGGGAAAGGACATGGCGGAAGCCCGGAAGGCCCTTGCCTTTACCAGGAAGGCCGCTACCCTTCCGGTGAGGAAGGCGCTGGAATCGGCCTTTGCCAATGCCGGACAGAACAGGGAAATTGATCAAAAGATCCTGTACGTAAAGGAAATTTACGTCGATCAGGGTCCTTCCCTCAAGAGGTGGAGGGCCCGGGCTCAGGGACGGGCGTTTTCGATAAAAAAGAGAACCTCTCATGTTACTGTGGTGCTGGCGGAAAAGTAATCTCGGGAAAACGGATTCCTATGAAGGAATTCATCCATTTGCCGGAGATGGAAATATCATTCGTGACCTTTGGATGAGCAGGAGGTGAAGGTTTGGGTCAAAAGGTAAACCCGATAGGGCTGAGGTTAGGCGGCATCAAGACATGGAATTCGCTGTGGTATTCAGATAAAAGTTACGCGAATTATCTCCATGAAGACATCAAGATCAGGAAACACCTGAAGAAAAAGCTCTATGCGGCGGGCATTTCCAAGATAGAATTGGAAAGGGCCGCCAACAAGGCTAAAATAAATATTCATGCCGCCAGACCGGGTTTAATCATCGGGAAAAAGGGATCCGAAATAGAGAAGTTGAAGCAGGAGCTCGAAGATATAACCAAAGGGGAGATCATAGTAAACATCATGGAGGTGCGGAAACCCGAGATCGATGCCCAGCTCGTGGCGGAAAATATCGCCCTCCAGCTGGAGAGACGGGTCGCCTTCCGGAGGGCGATGAGGAAATGTGTCACTGCCGCCATCAAATTCGGCGCCAAAGGGATCAGGGTAACCTGTTCCGGAAGGCTGGGCGGGGCGGAGATGTCCCGGACCGAGTGGTACAGGGAGGGCAGGGTGCCCCTGCATACCCTTAGAGCCGATATTGATTGGGGATTTACCGAGGCCCGCACGGCCTATGGCGCAATCGGCGTGAAGGCGCTGGTTTTTCACGGTGAGGTTCTGCCGGGAAGAGAGAAGGCCAAGAGCTAAGACAGACGGAATTTCGGGGCCTTAAGCAGGGATAAGTTATGAGGGAGCTTTTTGGACAGGGGTTGTTTGAATCATGTTAATGCCAAAGAGGGTTAAACATAGAAAGTTGCAAAAGGGCCGCATGGGAGGGAAGTGTTCCCGTGGAAACTTCGTGGCCTTCGGAGAGTACGGACTTAAGGCGCTGGAGTGCGGTTGGGTTACCTCGCGGCAGATTGAGGCGGCCCGTATCGCCATGACCCGTCATGTCAAAAGAGGCGGTAAGATCTGGATCAGGGTTTTTCCTCATAAGTCCGTAACGAAAAAACCGGCGGAGACCAGAATGGGCAAGGGGAAGGGCGCTCCGGAGGGATGGGTGGCCGTTGTTAAACCGGGGGTGATCCTCTATGAGATGCAGGGCGTGACCAGGGAGGTTGCCAAGGAGGCGTTTCGTCTTGCCGCCCATAAGCTTTCCGTGCCCACAAAATTCGTAGAAAAGGAGGAGACCTCCGGTGAGTTATAAGGAAACCCTAAGCTTAAGCAGGGAGGAGTTGATCCGGAAGCTCAAGGATCTCCGGGAAGAGAGATTCCGCCTGAATCTTCAGCATACTTCACACCAGCTTGAATCAACGGCGCTTTTAGTAAAGGTGCGCAAGGATATAGCCCGGGTTAAGACGGCTCTCAGGCAAAAGGAGATGGAAGAAAGTGGCAACCAGAGGCAATAAGAGAACGATTCAAGGGATCGTTGTTCAGAACAAGATGGACAAAACGGTGGTCGTACGGGTCGAGAAAATGACCAAACACAAGGACTTTCATAAGTTTGTCAGAAAGCACGTTAAATACAAGGCCCATGATGAATCGAACCTTTGCGGCATCGGTGATACCGTTCAGATTGTCGAATCGAGACCGCTCAGCAGGGAGAAGCGCTGGCGGGTGCGGGAGATTCTGGAAAAGGCGAAATAAAGTAGGCGGCCTCTGGTAGAAGAGCTTCTGCCTGCGATTAGGAGAACGATCAAATGATCCAAATGCAGACCATTCTCAATGTAGCGGATAATTCCGGGGCCAAGAAGGTATCCTGTATAAAGGTTCTGGGCGGCTCGAAGAGAAGATACGCCAGTGTGGGCGATGTGATAGTTGTTGCGGTAAAAGAATCCCTGCCTAATTCCAAGGTGAAAAAAGGCGACGTAATGAAGGCGGTAGTAGTCAGGACGGTTAAAGAGGTCCGCAGGCCTGACGGCTCTTATCTTAAATTTGATGATAATTCCGCCGTCTTGATCAACAACCAGATGGAGCCGGTAGGAACGAGAATCTTCGGGCCGGTGGCCCGCGAATTGAGGGCGAAGGATTTTACCAAGATAATCTCCCTTGCCCCGGAAGTTATATAAGTTCAAAGAGGAAGTGGCTAATGCAAACTGCGCGGTTGAAGAAAGGCGACAAGGTCAAGGTAATAGCCGGCAAAGAGAAGGACAAGACCGGGAAGATCCTGAAGATTCTTAAGGATGACGGCCGGGTAACGGTGGAGAAGGTTAATCTCGTCAAGAAGCATCAGCGGCCTGATCAGAAGAGCAAGGGGGGGATTGTCGAGAAGGAAGGTTCGATACACATCTCCAATGTGATGTTTGTCTGTGGTAAGTGTAATAAGACGGCCAGGATCGGGATGAAGCTCATGGACGACGGTAAGAAGTCCCGGATCTGCGGCAGATGCCGCGAAACTTTGGATATATAGGTTATAGGAACGATGGCGAGATTGAAAGATTATTACCTAAAGGAAGCGGTCCCCAGGCTGATTGAGGAGTTTCAGTACAAGAACCGGATGGAAGTTCCAAAAATTGAGAAGATCATCTTGAACATGGGTTTAGGAGAGGCCATCCAGAATATTAAAGTCCTCGACAGTGCGGTAGATGAGATAGCCAGAATCTGCGGGCAGAAGCCCGTCATTACCAAGGCCAGACGCTCCATCGCTACCTTCAAGTTGAGAAAGGGGATGTCCATAGGGTGTAAGGTTACCTTAAGAAGGGAGCGGATGTATGAATTTTTCGATCGTCTGGTCAACGTGGCCCTCCCGCGGGTGAGAGACTTTCGGGGAATTCCGTCTAAGTCCTTCGATGGAAGGGGTAATTTTGCCCTGGGGCTTACGGAACAGATCATCTTCCCGGAGATTGACTACGATAAGGTGGAAAAGGTGCGAGGGATGAATATCGTCATCGTAACCTCGGCCAAGACCGACAACGAGGCCAGGGCCCTGTTGAAGGTGATGGGGATGCCTTTTAAGAGCTGATCATATTTAAGTAGGAAAACGGGGAGGAATAAGGGTGGCAAAAAAATCCTTGATGGTAAAAGCGACGAGAAAACCTAAATTTGCAGTGAGGGTCTATAACAGGTGCCCTTTATGCGGGCGGCCCAGGGCTTTCTATAGAAAATTTCAAATGTGCCGGATCTGCTTGAGGAATTTGTCGCTTAAAGGGGAGATTCCCGGGGTAATTAAGTCTAGCTGGTAATATATATAAGGAGATTTCTATGGGGATGACCGATCCAATAGCCGATATGCTAACCAGGATCAGAAATGCAAGCCGGGCGCGGTTTAAGAGCGTGGACGTGATGCCCTCCCGGATTAACCAGAACCTGGCTAAGGTTTTCAAGAAGTGCGCATATATCAACGGATACGAACTGAAGAAGGACGCCGAAGGCGTCCAGAAGCTCAGGATATATCTGAAGTACCTTGACAGCAAGCAGGCGGTTATTACGACAATAAAAAGGATCAGTAAACCCGGGAGGCGGGTTTATGTGAGAAGCCATCAGGTCCCGACCGTTCTTAACGGTTACGGCGTTGCGGTCATCTCGACATCTCGGGGGCTCTTGACGGATAAGGAGGCCAGGGATTTGAATGTAGGCGGAGAGATTATCTGTAACCTATGGTGAGAGGCGCACCCGAACCGGCGTCCTGGGCCGGAGGTTATCTTGCTTGGGGATTCCTAGAAATGATGGAGATCGTTAGATGTCGAGAATTGGAAAAAAACCGATAGCGCTGCCGCAGGGGGTGAAGCTTGGTGGGCAAGGCACCCTGCTGCAACTGGAAGGTCCTAAGGGTTCCCTCTCCTTTAACCTGCCTGCCGGGATCGAGGTCGAAGGAGCCGACGGAGTCCTTTTGGTGAAAAAGGCCGGGGAAGCAAGGCAGGTTGATTCCTATCAAGGGTTGGTGAGAACGGTTCTTCAGAATATGGTAACCGGGGTCAGTCAGGGGTTTGAAAAGAGTCTGGTAATCTCCGGGGTCGGTTATCGGGCAGAGGTATCCGGTGAAGTTCTTAAGATGCTGCTTGGGTTCTCCGCTCCCGTTGAGTACCGGATTCCGAAAGGGGTAACGGTAAAAGTAGATAAACAGGTGAATATTTCCGTCTCCGGCATCGATAAGCAGTTGGTCGGTCAGGTCGCGGCGGAGATAAGGCAGCTCAAGAAGCCGGAGCCATACAAGGGCAAGGGGATCAAGTATCTTCAGGAAAAGATCAGGCGGAAGGTCGGCAAGTCCGTCGGCGCCAAGTAGGAGTTGCCTCGAGGCGCACGGGAGATTACGGACCGGATGAGCTCGTGGACTCTAATTAAAGAGGTGGATGGCATTGGTTGCGAATAGGTTAAAAAAGGTAAGAACCCGGCGCAAGGCAAGGGTGAGGGGAAAGATTTCGGGGACGGCGACAAGGCCCCGTCTGGCGGTTTTCAGAAGCGCAAGACATATTTTTGTCCAGGCCGTAGCCGACGACTCGGGGCGGACTCTGGCGGAGGCCTCGACCTTAAGCAGGGATATTAAAGATGATCTCGCCGGAGTGAAGAAGATTGATGCGGCCCGTAAGGTCGGAAGGCTGCTGACAAAAAGGTTAAAGGAGATCGGGATTGAAAAGGCGGTCTTCGATCGCGGCTGCTATCTCTATCATGGGCGGGTCAAGGCATTGGCCGAAGGGGCCAGGGAAGAGGGTTTGGCTTTTTGAAGGTCAAGGGCGTTCGGGTGTCTCTCGAGATAAGGCATAGGGAGCCTGAAGAACCAGGGAAAGACTAAAAGACAGAGGAAGGATCATTGGAGAAGACGACTGCAAAAGAGACGGAATTGCTTGATCGGGTGATAGCCATTAACAGGACAGCCAAGGTGGTCAAGGGCGGTAGGCGGTTCAGATTCAGCGCCGTTGTGGTGGTCGGCGATGGAAACGGTTCGGTCGGAGCCGGATTAGGCAAGGCCCATGAGGTGCCCGAAGCGATAAGGAAGGGAATGGAACAGGCAAAAAAAAGCCTAAGACGCATTTCAATCTTAAACAGAACCATCCCTCATGAGATTGTGGGCGAATATGGGGCGGGAAAGGTGCTCCTCAAACCTGCGTCGGAAGGGACTGGACTGATTGCCGGGGGGGCGGTTCGGGCGGTTTTGGAAGTGGCCGGTGTCCACGATGTGTTGACCAAATGCCTAGGTTCGCATAACCCGCACAATCTCGTTAAAGCGACCCTGGATGGTCTGGGCAGGCTGAAGGATCCTAACCGGATTAAAGAGTCAAAAAATAAAGGCGCATAAAGGTTTACGGCAGGTCTGGGAAAGAACTAATATAAAGAGGTACATCGGTGGAGAAAATTATAAAAATCGTACAGATACACAGTTATATCGGGCGGCCTAAAAAGCAGCGGGAGATCTTGCGCGGATTGGGGCTGGGGAAGCTCAACAAGGCAGTGTATCGGAGGGACACACCGGAAATCAGGGGGATGGTTGAGAAGGTCAGCCATCTGGTGCGAGTTGCCGAGGCAGGGGAAGGGATATGAATTTAGGTTCACTGAAAAAGCCGCAGGGATCTGGAAAAAAGAGAAAAAGGGTCGGCAGAGGGGATGCCTCCGGCCATGGAGGAACCTCCTGCAAAGGCCATAAAGGACAGAATGCCCGCTCCGGGGGGAAGGTGAGACCCGGCTTTGAAGGGGGGCAGATGCCCCTTTCCCGGAGGCTTCCGAAGCGGGGGTTTAAGAATCTCTTCAAGAAGGAGATTGCGGTGATCAATGTCTCGCAGTTGAGGATCTTTCCCGAGGGATCAGTTGTCGATGCGGAGGTTCTGACGGCGAGAGGTTTGGTAAAAAAAGGGAGAGACGGGATCAAGCTGTTGGGCAAGGGCGAAATCTCTCATCCGGTTACGGTGAAATTGGGATCGATCAGCCAGTCGGCCAGGGTCAAGATTGAGGCGGCCGGGGGCTCGGTTATATAAGAGGTAGGAGAATTGCTGGACGGATTCAAGAATATAGGAAAGATACCGGAGCTGCAGAAACGGATCCTCTTTACTTTGCTCCTTTTGATTGTTTACCGGATCGGGGCCCATGTCCCGACGCCGGGGATCGACACGGCGGCTCTGGCAGCCTTCTTCGAACAGGCCAAAGGCTCTCTTTTGGGATTTTTCGACATGTTCGCCGGGGGGGCCTTGAGCAATCTGTCGGTGTTTGCCCTGGGGATCATGCCGTATATCAGCGCCTCGATCATCCTGCAGCTTCTTACCGTTTCGGTGCCCTATCTGGAGAGGCTATCCAAAGAGGGCGAGGCGGGGAGGCGGAAGATTACCCAATACACCCGCTACGGAACCGTTTTGCTAAGCATCATTCAGGGCTTCGGCATTGCCGTCGGTCTGGAGAATATGAGCGGTCCCACCGGCATACCTATTGTTTTAGCGACCGGATGGGGGTTCAGGTTGATGACGGTAATTACCCTGACCGCGGGAACGGCCTTTATCATGTGGCTGGGAGAGCAGATTACGGAAAAGGGGATCGGCAACGGGATCTCACTCATTATATTTTCAGGGATCGTGGTTAATGCCCCCGCGGCTATTTTCAACACCTTCCGGCTCCTGGCGACGGGGGAGATGGGGATTGTCGTGATTCTCTTTCTTTTGGTCATGATGCTTGCCGTGGTGGGGGCCATTGTTTTTGTCGAGTCGGGACAGAGGAGGATTCCCATCCAGTATGCCAAGAGGGTGGTGGGAAATAAACTCTATGGAGGGCAGACGACCCATCTTCCCCTCAAGGTGAATACCTCCGGGGTTATTCCGCCGATCTTTGCCTCTTCGATAATTATGTTTCCCGCGACAATCGCCAACTTCGTGCCCCATCCCTGGATGAAGACCGTGGCGGATGTGCTCGTTCCGGGACGGATAGGCTATGAGGTCATCTTCGTCGCTTTCATTGTCTTTTTTTGCTACTTCTACACGGCGGTGACCTTCAACCCGGTCGATGTGGCGGAGAACATCAAAAAGTACGGAGGATACGTTCCGGGGATCAGGCCGGGCAAGAAGACCGCGGAATACATAGATACGGTCCTTACCCGGTTGACCTTCAGCGGGGCCATTTATGTCTCGGTTATCTGTGTCTTGCCCAGTATCCTGATCGGAAATTTCAACGTGCCCTTCTATTTCGGAGGCACGGCGCTCTTAATCGTGGTCGGGGTTGCCCTTGACACCGCCGGACAGATTGAAACCCATCTGTTGACCAGACAGTATGAAGGCTTCCTGAAGAAGGGGAAGCTCGCCAGGAGGAGATAGGCCTGTTTCGAGCAGATGATAGTTCTCAGACAACGGGAAGAGATTGAACGGCTCCGGGAAGGGAATTTAATAGTAGCGGAGATACTTTCGGCCTTAAGAGAGAAGATCAGGCCCGGGATCACCACCCTTAAGCTCAACCGCTACGCCGAAGAATGGGCTTACAAAAAGGGGGCCACGCCTGCCTTCAAAGGATACAGGGGATATCCTTTCGCCCTGTGCACGTCGGTAAACGACGAGGTGGTTCACGGTCTACCCTCAAACAGGGTGCTTGCGGAAGGGGACATTATCAGCCTGGATTTCGGCATATACTATAACGGTTATTATGGCGATGCCGCAATAACCGTTCCGGTGGGAAAGGTTTCGCCAAAGGCGGCCAAGCTGATCGAGGTAACCGAAAGCGGCCTCGCCAACGGAATAAGAGAGGCCAGGGCCGGGGCCAGGCTGGGGGATATCTCGGCGGCGGTGCAGGAAACGGTGGAAGCGGCCGGTTTTTCAGTGGTCAGAGACTATGTCGGCCATGGAATCGGCAAGGGACTTCATGAAGACCCCCAGATACCCAACTATGGTGTCCGGGGCAGGGGGGTGGAGCTGAAGGCGGGGATGGTGCTGGCTATCGAGCCGATGGTGAACAGCGGCAGGTATGATGTCCGCCTGCTTGATGACGGATGGACGGTGGTTACGGAAGATCTGAGCCTCTCCGCTCATTTTGAGCATTCCGTCGCCATAACCGACGACGGCCCGTTCGTTTTAAGCCAGCTCAAGTAGAAAAGCTTAAGGCTGTACATCTTCCAATCGGGAAAAGGTGGTGTAAATGGCAAAGGAAGACTCGATAGAGGTGGAAGGGAAGGTGGTTGAGCCCCTGCCTAATGCCATGTTCCGGGTTGAACTGGAAAATGGTCACAGGGTTCTGGCTCACATCTCCGGTAAGATGAGGATGCATTTTATCAAGATTCTTCCCGGGGATAAGGTTACCGTCGAGCTTTCGCCATACGACCTGACCAGGGGACGGATCATCTATAGGACGAAATAGCCTTCGGGAAATTCATAAAAGAGGCTAAACGCAAAATTAGACAGGAGCTTGGTTTTGAAAGTCAGGGCATCGATAAAGAAAATCTGCGATAAATGCAAGATTATCAAGAGGCGGGGAGTCTTGAGGGTCCTTTGTGAGAATGTAAAACACAAGCAGAGGCAAGGATAACAGGCGAGATTCTGTTTGGAGAATCTAACGGGACTAAAAAGCAGGAGGTTGTGTAAGTGGCGAGGATTGCTGGGGTAGATCTGCCAAAGAACAAGAGGATAGAAATTGCCTTGACCTACATCTACGGCATAGGGAGACCTAAGGCCAAAGAGATATTGGAGAAAGCGGTGGTGAGTCCGGACAAGAAATCCGATTTCATTTCCGACGCCGAAATCAATGCGATCAGGAATGTAATTGACAAGGAGCACAAGGTCGAAGGTGATCTGAGAAGAGACGTATCCATGTCAATAAAGAGATTGATGGATATAGGCTGTTATCGCGGTTTAAGGCACAGGAAGGGACTGCCGGTAAGAGGCCAGAGAACCAGCACCAATGCCCGGACGAGAAAGGGACCCAGGCGGGCGATCGCCGGGAAGAAGAAGTAAATAATTGTTTTAATCGGAGGAGCAATGGCTAAGCCGGGAAGAAAAGTGGGAAAGAAGAAGGAGAAGAAGAACATCCCTGAAGGGATTGCCCATATCCAGTCCACCTTCAATAATACTATCGTTACCATAACCGACTTGAGCGGAAATGTTCTTGCCTGGTCTTCCGGTGGCGTTCAGGGTTTTAAGGGGTCCAGGAAGAGCACCCCTTTTGCCGCCCAGATGTCCGCGGAAGATGCGGTGAAAAAGGCCAAGGAGCACGGGCTGAGGAAGGTCCAGGTCTACGTTAAGGGGCCAGGCGCTGGCAGGGAATCGGCCCTGAGATCGCTTCAATTGGCGGGGCTCCAGGTAACGGCGATCCGGGACGTCACACCTGTCCCTCACAACGGCTGTCGTCCGCCGAAAAGGAGACGGGTATAAGAACCGGTGAGGTGTTTTCACCTGATTTCGTTAAGAAATAGATCACATTTACCTTATTTAGGGGGAGGCTTTTTTGGCAAGATATACTGATTCGGTATGCAGGCTCTGTCGGCGGAGCGGATTGAAACTATTCCTCAAGGGAGACAGATGTTACGGCGAGAAATGCGCCTTTGAGAGGCGGGGATATGCCCCGGGAGATCACGGGCAAGCCCGGCGCAGGCAGCATTCCGATTATGGGGTACAGTTAAGAGAGAAACAGAAGCTCAAAAGGATGTACGGGCTTCTGGAGAAGCAATTCCGTTGCTACTTCGAAAAGGCCGATCAGAAGAAGGGTATCACCGGAGCCAACCTGCTTACCCTGCTGGAGCGGCGTCTGGATAATATGGCTTTCCGGCTGGGATTCGCCAGCTCCAGAACCGAGGCCAGGCAGCTTGTTACCCATGGCCATTTTCTGGTAAATGGCAAGCGGGTTAACATCCCTTCGTATCTGGTGAAAGAGGGAGACGAGATCAGGGTAAAAGAGGGAAGCGTAAAGATCGGCCGGATAAGTGAGGCGGTGGAAATGGTGGGCAGGAGAGGTCTTCCGGACTGGCTGGAGCTTGATAAGGCAAATATGAGGGGGATCGTTAAGAGTCTGCCGACCCGGGGGGATCTGGTGATGCCGGTAAACGAACAGCAGGTGGTGGAACTCTACTCGAAATAATAGGGAACGGAAATGATGCAAATAAACTGGGACAGTTTGATACGGCCTAAAAAGTTGGAGATCGAGGAATCAGCCTCTGCCCCGTTCTACGGTAAGCTCGTCTGTCAGCCTCTGGAAAGGGGGTTCGGTATTACCATCGGTAACGCCTTAAGAAGGGTGTTGCTTGCTTCCGTCCACGGGGCGGCGATTGTGTCGGTAAAAATCGACAAGGTACTCCACGAATTCTCCACGATTCCCGGCGTGAAAGAAGACGTCACGGATTTTATTCTCAATCTCAAGGGCGTGCGGCTCAAGATGAATCAGGGAGAAGTGAAGCATATCTATTTAAATGTAAGCCGGGGAGGGATGGTTACCGCCGGAGACATAACCACCGATGCAACGGTGGAGATTATGAATCCTGACCATTTCCTCTGTACCCTGATGGATCAGGCAACCCTGAAGGCCGATCTGGTGGTTAAACTGGGGAGGGGATACGTACCCGCCAAAAGGGAGAGAGATCCGGAACAGCCGGAGGGAACTATAAACATTGATGCCAATTTCTCCCCCGTTAAAAAGGTCAATTACACCGTGACCCATGCCCGGGTCGGCCAGATTGCGGACTATGACCGGTTGACTCTGGAAGTGTGGACCGACGGCAGCATCAAACCGGAAGAGGCCGTGGCCTACGCAGCCCAGATCATGAAGAATCAATTCGACGTATTCTTGACTTCCGAGGAAGTTGACCCGGTGAGACCGGCGGATGCCGCTCCGAAAGAAAATATCAATGACATCCTCATAAGGACTGTTGAAGAACTGGAGCTATCGGTGAGAGCGGCCAATTGTTTGAAGAATGCGGGAATACATCGAATCGGCGATCTGGTGAGAAGAACGGAAAACGAGATGCTCAAAACCAAGAACTTCGGCAGAAAGTCGTTAAACGAGATAAAAGAGATTCTCTCCGAAATGGGCTTGAGCTTTGGCATGAAGCTGGATTTTTCTCCCTGGAACGAGGAGGAAGCCGGCAAGTCCGGACAGGACCAGAATTGACAAGAGACATAAAGGGCGGATCGATCTCAAGCATCTGGGGGAAAGGAAAGGGAAAATGCGTCACGGTAAAGCAGGGACTAAGTTGGGAAGAACCTCAAGCCATCGCCTGGCGATGATGAGAAATATGGTTACCTCTATATTGAAGCACGAACGGATCACCACCACCGATACCAAGGCAAAAGAGCTAAGGAGGTTGACCGAGAAGATGGTGACCTTAGGCAAGAGAGGGGATTTGCATGCTCGAAGACAGGCCCTATCGCTGGTCCGGGACAGGGAAACGGTGGCAAAACTCTTCTCCATTCTTGCCGAGCGTTTCCGTGGCAGGGCGGGAGGCTATACGCGGATCATTAAGAAAGGCTATCGGGAAGGTGACAATGCCCCGGTTTCCATAATCGAGCTGGTTGGGGATCAAGAGAAGGGGACCCCGGCCAAAAAGGCCGCGGGCGCCTGAGAAGAAATTTAGATCTCCGAAACGCAAAGAGAAAGAGGGCGGGTTTATCCCGCCTTTTTTATGGCCTCAAGAACCAGGAATAACCTGCCGAACCACAAATGAGCTTATCCCGCGTGACTCCCGCACACCTCGGCAACCCAGGCATTGATGCTTTTGTGGTCCCTTTTAGCGGCCATTGCGATGGCGCTATGCAGCTCAGGAGACACCCGCACAACAAAGCGTCCCGTAAAGGGTTTATTGGGCGCTTCCCCTCTGGCGGCACAACTTTCAAGATAAAAATCAACAGCCTCTTCAAAGGCGTGCTTGATTTCCCGCACCGATTCCCCGTGAAAAGTGATGATGTCACGGATTCCGGCAATACGTCCAACAAAACACCCGTCTTCGTCACTGTATTCGATGCGGGCGGAATAACCTTTATGTGTCATAGGCTTGCTCATGGCTTGACCTCCAATTGTTCAAGAAATTCCCGGACGGTACGCACCTGGTACGGCTTGGCTTCCTTGCCCGGATGCGGGCGGTGGAAGTCGGCCCGCAGGTTTCCTTTCTTGAAGCCTACCGGCGAACCGTCGCCCTCGATGACCTCGCATCCGATGGATACCAGAAGCGCTTCAACTCTCCGCCAATCCAGATTTTTGGGAACAGGCTCGGAGAATATGTCCTTTACGGTCTTGCGGTGCGTACTGTTCACGGGCAGTTTGATACTAAAAATGATGTCATGGGTCAAGCAAAATCCGCTGTCTTGACAGGCCTCGAAGAAAGACTTGACAGGCACGCGGTTTATCTTTACGTTAGCCGGAAAACAGGTGGAGATCCTCAAGAGAAACGATCCTTTTGAACCGGAAAGGAGTTCCGTTATGGCAGAAGAAAAGGTTGGCGAGGTGATCAAGTATTTTGCCAAACCCCAGGTGGCGGCCATCAAGGTTATCCAGGGGGAGATTGAGACAGGGAACACTGTCAGGATTGTCGGCCATACAAGCGAGGTTACCTGCCGGATAGATTCTATGGAGGTCGACAATAAGAAAGTTCAGAAGGCAGTGGCGGGGGACTTTGTCGGGGTGAAGGTGGCCGATAAGGTAAGGGAAGGTGATGCCGTCTATAAGGTTCTTTAGATTGCGCCTCTTTTAGACATGTATTCAAACTACCTGAACGAACTGGCCAAATTCAACGTCGACACGATCCACTTGGGGCTTGCCCCGATCACCGGATTGCTCAAACGCCTGGGGAATCCTCATCTGGCCTATCCCAGCATCCTCATCGGCGGGACAAACGGGAAGGGTTCCATAGCCTCGCTTGCCCATTCTGTTCTGGTTGCAAGCGGTCTGCGAACAGGCCTTTACACCTCTCCCCATCTGATTGACGTCCGGGAAAGGATCCGGGTTTCTCATGAACTTATCTCTCCAGAGGAGATGTCCTCTTGTATAGAAGAGGTCAAATCAGCGCTCAGAGAGGATGTAACCTACTTTGAGTTTCTCACCGCGGTGGGCTTTTTGTATTTCAAGCTCAAGAGGGTGGATCTGGCCGTTTGCGAGGTCGGGATGGGGGGACGGCTTGACGCCACGAACGTAATTCGTCCGAAGGTGGCGGTAATCTCCAATATCGGCCTGGACCATATGGAATATCTGGGAGATACAATCGAGGCTATTGCCGGGGAAAAGGCCGGGATCATCAAGGAAGGCGGGGTCTGCATCACCGGCGCCAAACAGGCGAGCGTAAGGAGTCTGTTTGCCCGGATCGCAGAAGAGAGAAGGGCGAAGATCCGCTTCCTGGACAAGGATATTAAGATCAGGAGGCACCGGGACGGATCGTTTTCCTATTCTGGGAAAAACAGCTATAAACATCTGAGGCTCTCGCTTCTGGGGAGACATCAACTGGAGAACGCCGCCCTCGCCCTCGGGGCGCTTGAGGAGTTGTCCCGGCTGGGATTTAAAATCAAAGAAGAGGATATCCGCCAGGGATTCTTAGCCGCCCGCTGGGAGGGGCGCCTGGAAATAGTCAACGAAAATCCCCTGATCATCCTCGACGGGGCCCATAATCGCTCCGGCGTCCAGATCCTGCTTTCCTCCCTCAAAGAATATTTTCCCGAAAGGCGAAAGATATTTGTTTTCGGCGTGTTAAACGACAAGGAATACAACGTCATGACCAGGAGGCTGGCAAGGCAGGCGGATATCTTTATCATCACCAGGCCGAATTCCAGCCGGGCGGTAAACCCGGAGGATCTCTTGCCCGTTGCCTCCCAATCCTGCCTAAGGGTAGAGGTTGAAGAGGCGCCGTCTCTGGCCATAAAGAAGGCCGTCCTTGCCGCGGGGGGCGACGATCTTATCTGTATCACCGGCTCCCTCTATCTGGTCGGTGCCGCCAGGGAAATACTCTGCCCCTGATGAATTCTATCCCATTTTGAGGTCTGCTTGGTCTTGCACATTATCCGTCTTCTTCTCTTGGTTTTTGTTTTCAGTCTTTTCCCCTCCCTGTCGGCCCGGTCCGAGGCAGATCAAGAAAAAAAACCGGTATCCGTTGAGGCCGACGCTATCACCTACGACCAGGCGACGGAAACATATGAGGCGACCGGTGCGGTTTATATAACGTTTGCCGAGCTCACCTTGAGAGCCGACAGGGTAATCCTCGACCTTCCCCGTAATCAGGCCTTCGCCTTCGGCAAGGTGAAGATCACCATGGCGGCCGATACCCTGGAAGGGGAGAAGGTCGTCTTCGACCTGGTCCGGGGGACGGGAACGGTCTATGAAGGGAAGGCCTTTCTGGCCAAAAATCATTTCTATCTGCGCGGGCGGCGGATCGAGAAGACCGGAGACCAGACTTACCGCGGGGTCGATGTCACGGCCACCACCTGCGACGGCGAGGTGCCCGACTGGAAACTGGCGGGCAGAGAAATAGACGTGACCATAGACGGTTATGGGACGTTGAAGCACGGCAGATTCATGATCAGAGGAATCCCGGTTTTCTATGTTCCCTATCTGATCTTTCCCGCGAAGACCACCCGCCAGTCCGGATTCCTTCTCCCCCGTTTGTCCTATTCCCGTAATATCCACGGCCTCGATGTGGAGGTGCCTTACTACCAGGTAATCTCGGAGAGCATGGACGGGACCATTTACCTCCGTTATCTGGAGGCAAGCGGTGTTAAGGCGGGAGGAGAATTCCGGTATGCCCTGGGTGAGCATACCCGGGGAACCTTTTACGGAGATTATCTCGATGACAGAAGAATAGTTGCCGAGACCCTCCCTGGAATCAGCCGGGATTGGCCGGAAGGCCGGGCGAGATGGTCTCTGTACTGGAATCATGAAACCCAGCTTTCACCGGGGGCGAATCTACGGATAGATGTTACGGGTCTTTCCGATATCTGGTACTTCAGGGATTTTCAGAGCTCAAATTATTATCTCGATAATTATTCCCCCCGGGGGGAAGGGATTTTCCGCCGCATATCCTTTCTGGGTAACGAATCCCTGACTCAGGTGGGAAGCACGGCGAGATTGGTGAAAAAATGGGATTACTATAATCTTACCGCCTTGCTCCGTCATACCGAAGACCTGACCAAAGATAAAAACGAGGCCACTTTACAAAAATATCCCGAGATTGCCTTTAACATGGCAAGACGCAGCCTTTTTGCCTCGCCGGTAAATTACGAGTTCCAGAGTTTATATTCGTATAATTACCGGGAGGTCGGGCAGAAGGGCCATCTGGCGGATATCCATCCCCTGGTGAGCGTTCCGTACAAGATGGGAGATTACCTCCAGGTGACCCCTTTTGCCGGGCTCAAGGCCACCTTGTGGAATCGGGACGACGGAAAGGCCTCCGAGAGAGAAGGCTCGGGGGTCAGGTATGTAGCAAACACCGGGATCAATCTCTTAACCGAATTGCACCGGATCTTTGATTTCGGCTCCCAGGGGCTGGAAAAGCTTAAGCATACGATCAGGCCGGAGCTGGCCTATTCGTATACCGCTCAAGCAGGCGGGGACAATATTGCCGATTATGCCCCCGCTGCCCCGGAGGTCAATTCTCTGACCTATGGCTTGACCAATACCCTTCTGGCCAGGATGAGAGACGAGAAGGGCCGGGTCAGTTATCTGAATATCCTCCGCCTGAAACTAAGTCAGGCTTATGATTTAAGGGAGGCAACCCGGAGGGTCGTCCCTCCCGCTGAAACGAAACCCTGGGGTAATATTCTCCTTGAGATTGATCTTGCCCCGTCGACGTATCTGAATTTTTCGGCCAGAAGCGCCTACGATGTTTACCTTGGGCAGCTCAGGCAGAACAATTATGACGTCGGTCTAAAAGACAACCGCGGGAATTCACTCACCGCTGGCTACCGCTATACCAAAGAGAACCTGGAGGAATTGCATCTTCTTGCGAAGGCGGCCCTGACCAGACAAGCGGAGCTTACGTATCTTTGGAAAAGAGACCTCCTGCAAAGCAGGGATCGGGAAAGAACAATCGGCTTAAACTACCGAAAGCAATGCTGGTTGTTCGAATTCAGCTACACCGAAAAGGAGAGGGATACCATCTATCAGTTGAGTGTTTCTCTCTATGGCCTGGGCAAGATCGGCAATTGATACGGCGTCGAATCGCCAAATATTTGATCGGTTACGTACTGTTTTCCCCTTGACAAACCACGGATTATTGAATAATAAGTCACGTTCTATTTTATCTTACTGGTGAACGTATGAAGAGCTTTGATGCGAAGAAAGAGGATGTGGCTCGTGATTGGCAGCTCATTGATGCCAGCGGGCATGTGCTTGGTCGCCTGGCCGCGGAGATCGCCTTGCGTCTCCGGGGAAAACACAAACCGATCTATACCCCCTATGTGGATACAGGCGATTTCATCGTGGTAGTAAATGCGGAAAAAATAGCCCTTACCGGGAAGAAGCTGAAGGATAAGGTGTATTACCATCACAGCGGTTACCCCGGGGGACTGAAATCGATTACCGCGGAGAAACTTCTCCAAAAACAGCCGGGCGAGCTGCTAAGGCGGGCTGTCAAGGGGATGCTGCCGAAAAACACGCTGGGCCGGGGGATGCTCAAGAAGCTCAAGATCTATACCGGCGGCGAGCATTGCCATGAGGCACAGTCTCCCAGGTTGCTGGTATTGCCCAGGTGACATGCTGAAAATACTTGTATTTTGACGGAAGGTTTGGAGAGGGTATGACAGATAAACGTTTTTACGCAACCGGTAAGAGGAAGATGGCCGTTGCCCGGGTATATATGAAGGAGGGAAGCGGTCTGTTCACCGTTAATAAGAGGCCTGTCGGTGAGTATTTTCCCCGGAAGAGTCTCACCATGATAATTAATCAGCCCCTGGAACTCGTCGGGAAGCAGGATAAATTTGACCTTTATGTCAATGTTGCAGGCGGCGGGATCGCCGGCCAGGCCGGAGCCGTAAAACAGGGGATCTCCAAGGCGCTGCTCGAATACGATCTCGATTTGAGACCGGCCCTGAAAAAGGCAGGTTTCCTTACCAGGGATTCGCGGGCCAAGGAGAGAAAGAAATACGGCCAGCCCGGGGCAAGGAAGAGATTCCAGTTCTCCAAACGTTAAGGGACAGTCTTACCCCCCCTTGACAGGGGGGTACCCGCTTACCTTCCCAATACACCTCCGGGTATTGCAGCCGTCATTAACATCGCCGGGAGTTCTGTCGTTACGGGGATTTTCAAGAATCATTTACGAACGTGACAAAAGACGGGAGGGCGTAAACTTAGGTCATTGAAGGTTTCTCCCGGCGGTCGAAATAACGAAATCATCAGTTTTTCAAAGCCATAGCCGGGTTGTTTTGCCATGAGGGAGGGAGAAGTGATCAAGACCGCCATCTACGGGGCAAGCGGTTATACCGGGCAGGAGCTCTTAAGGATACTCTCCTGTCACCCGGAGGCGGAGATCGTCGCCCTCACCTCAAGAACCCTGGCGGGACAAACCATCGGCTCTGTTTACCCCCATCTTTGCGGGCTGCCTTTAACCTTCACCGATCTTTCACCAGAAGCGGTCGCCGAATTGGCGGACGTGATCTTTTTGGCCCTGCCTCATAACGCCGCGATGAAGGCGGCGCCGGTCTTTCTCGAAGCAGGCAAGCGGGTAATCGATTTAAGCGCCGATTTCCGGCTGAGGGACGAAAGGATATATAATCTGTGGTACGGAAAACACGAGGCGCCGGCCCTGCTTTCCCAGGCGGTTTACGGGATTCCGGAACTCTACCGGAGGCAGATAGAGAAGGCAAGGCTGGTTGCAAATCCCGGCTGCTATCCCACCAGCGTAATTCTAGGGCTTGCCCCTTTGCTTAAAGGGGGCTGGATCGATCATTCAACCATAATCGCCGATTCCAAATCCGGTGTCAGCGGGGCCGGCAGGGAGGCCCAGGTCGGCTCCCTCTTCTGCGAGGTTGCCGAAGGATTCAGGGCCTACAAGGTAGGCGAGCATCGGCACACCCCGGAGATAGAACAGGAGTTGAGCCGCTTGGCGGGAAGCGATATCCGGATCACTTTTACCCCGCACCTCCTGCCGGTTAATAGGGGCATCGTAAGCACCATTTATGCTTCTTTGAAAAGAAGCGTCACCACCGGGGAATTGATCAGCCATTATCAAGAATTCTACCGGGGAGAAGAATTCATCCGCATTTATCAAAAGGGTGCCTTCCCGAACATCTCTTCCGTAAGAGGCACAAATTTCTGCGACCTGGCCCTCTCCGTAGATGAACGTGTAAGAAGGGTGACTATCATCTCCGCCATCGATAATCTCGTCAAGGGGGCATCGGGGCAGGCCGTCCAGAATATGAATATCATCTCCGGGATTCCCGAGGAGACTGCCCTTAAGTCTCTGCCCGTCTTTCCCTGAAGGTAGCACTTATGACTCTGAGGATTTACAATACCTTAACCAGGAGGAAGGAGCCATTTGAGCCCCTTGAGCCGGGCAAGGTCTCCCTCTACGCGTGCGGGATCGGAAGAGCA
>JBBIJM010000043.1:0-20809 GCA_037445955.1 Syntrophobacterales bacterium | reverse complement strand
TGCGGATCAAGTCGAATGGGTGAAAACAGGGGATGATGACGAAGAAGAGGCCCGGGATTAAATGACCCTTCTGGTTGATACCCATGCCCATCTGGAAATGGGGGAGTTTGAGGAAGACCGGGAAGATACCCTCAGAAGGGCGGCGGAGGCGGGCCTGAGGGCCATTGTCACCGTCGGGACAACGGAGGAGGGCTGTTTTAAGGCGATTGATCTCGCCTCCCGGCATGAAGAGATCTATGCGGCCGTCGGGATCCATCCCCATAACGCCAAAGAGATTAAAGACGGCACTTACGGGCTCCTGCGGAAGCTGGCCGGGCAAAACAAGGTGGTTGCCTGGGGGGAGATCGGCCTGGATTTTTTTCACAACCATTCCCCCCGAGCTCTGCAGCTCCAGGTCTTCGGCGAACAACTCGAACTGGCCTGCGAAGCCGGGTTGCCGGTGATTATCCATGACCGGGAGGCCCACCGGGAGGTGCTGGAAATGCTTGTCCCTTGGCGGGGCAGGTTGAAGGGGGTCTTTCACTGTTTCTCCGGCGACAGACAGATGGCCCGCAAGTGCCTCGATCTGGGCTACTACCTCTCGGTAACCGGCGCTCTTACCTATCCCAGGGCCGATACCCTCAAGGAGGTCGTCCGCTATCTCCCTCTGGATGCCCTGCTTGTCGAGACCGACTGTCCTTATCTCGCCCCCCAGCCATGGCGTGGCCGACGCAACGAACCGGCCTATGTGGCCCAGACGGCCCGGGCCGTGGCTGAAATCAGGGGGATAACCCTCGATTCGGTCGGTGAGGCCACCTCGAGAAATGCCGCGGCGATAATGAACCTCGCGCTCCCGCCTTGCTGAGCCCGGCGGTTAAGACCGCCGCCTTGTCCCCGGGGGAAAAATCTCTTGCAATTGCAAATGATAAAAGATAGTCTTCAATCCAAGCAACAAGGGGTGCCCTGACAAGGCTGAGAGAGACCCTTAGAACCTGATCTGGGTAATGCCAGCGTAGGGAGTGGCGGAAAATCCTAAACAGAGCTTTCCTGGGGCCATACCCTTTAACGTTGGGTCGTGGCCCCTTTTTTCGTTCAGCGATCCTAAACCAGGGGACAAGTATGGGCAGATTACCGAGGGTATTGACCATTGCCGGTTCCGACTCCGGCGGCGGGGCGGGGATTCAGGCGGACTTGAAAACCATTACCGTCTTGGGCGGCTTCGGCATGAGCGCCGTAACCGCCTTGACCGCCCAGAACACCACCGGGGTGCAGGGGATCTTCGAGGTGGATAGGGATTTTGTGGCCAAACAGATCGATTCGGTCCTGACCGATATCGGGGCGGATGCGGTGAAAACAGGGATGCTTTCCCGGGCGGAGGTGATCCAGGTGGTGGCGGAAAAGATCCAGGCCTGGCGCATCGAGAAATTGGTGGTCGATCCGGTGATGGTGGCCAAAGGCGGGGCCTCGCTGCTTCAGGCGGACGCGAAGGATCTGCTCGTCTCCAAACTGCTGCCCCTGGCCTACGTCCTGACCCCCAATATTCCCGAAGCGGAGGAGCTCGCCGAAATCAAGATAGAGACGCCGCAGCACATGAAGGAGGCGGCACAGGCAATAAAGCGGCTGGGGCCCCGTTATGTGCTGGTGAAGGGGGGGCATCTGACAGCCGCGGCAGGGGAGATGATCGATATCCTCTATGACGGCTCGACCTTTACCGCCTATGCCGGGGAACGTATCGCCACCAGGGATACCCACGGTACCGGCTGCACCTACGCGGCGGCGATTGCCACCCTGCTTGCCCAGGGCAAACCGGTCCGGGAGGCGGTGGAAAAAGCCAAGGAATACCTCACCGCGGCGATCAGATCCTCTCTGCGCTTGGGGGCGGGCTCCGGGCCGACGAATCATCTGGCCCCATTGATCCAGGAGCTGACGAGATTCCGCCAGCTTAAGGCCTTGCAGGACGCCTATGATACCTTGGCCAAAGAACCCTGCGGCCACCTGATCCCCGAGGTTCAGTCCAACCTGGGCTACGCCCTGCCCGATGCCCGCGACCCAAACGATGTCGCCGCCTTTCCCGGACGGATCGTCCGTCTCGGGGAGGGGGTCGCCCGGGTGGCCGGACCGGCTTACGGCGCCTCCTCCCATATCGCCCGGATCATCCTCACAGTAAAGGGATTCGCCGGGGATTACCTCTCGGCGATGAACATCCGCTGCTCCGAGGAGATCATCGGGGCCTGCGGCGAACTGGGATATGCGGTGGAACATTTCTCCCGGGACGCCGAGCCTCCCGAGACAGCCGCCCGGGAGGGAGGAACCCTCGAATGGGGCACCGCGGAGGTGCTGAAAAAAACCGGCACGACTCCGGACATGATTTACGATTTGGGGGCGAAAGGCAAGGAGCCGATGATCCGGGTTTTGGGCCGGGAGCCTCAAGAGGTTGTGCAAAAGATCTTAAACATTTCCCGGGAGATTAGGAGGTAAGGGATTGATTTTAAATGAGGTTACCATTACCCGGGGGATTATCGAAAGGTTCACCGAGAAACTTCTCGATTCAACGGACGTGGATACGGCTATTGTGGGCGGCGGGCCCGCGGGACTGGTCGCCGCCTATTATCTCGCAAAAGCGGGGAGGAAAGTGGCGGTCTTCGAGCGGAAACTGAGCGTAGGCGGCGGCATGTGGGGCGGCGGGATGATGTTCAACGAAATTGTGGTGCAGGAAGAGGGAAAGGATCTCCTCGATCTTTTCGGCGTCGGATCAGTCCTCTATCGGCCCGGATACTACACCGCCGATGCGATCGAGACGGTGAGCGCGATCTGCTACCAGGCGCTTAAGGCCGGGGCCAGGGTGTTCAATTGCATCACCGTCGAGGATGTGGTAATCCGGGAGGGCAGGGTGGTCGGGCTGGTGATCACCTGGTCGCCGGTGGAGATGACCGGGCTCCATGTGGATCCCCTGACCATCGCGGCCAGGCGGGTCATCGAGGCCACCGGCCACGACACCGAGGTCCTCCGGGTCATCGAAAGGAAGGCGGACATCCCCCTGGAAACGGAATCGGGGAAGGTGATGGGGGAGAGGTCCCTGTGGGCGGAGCGGGCGGAGCGCCTCACTGTGGAAAATACCCGGCGGATATGCCCGGGGGTTTATGTGGCCGGGATGTCCGCCAATGCCGCCTTCGGCGGCCCCCGGATGGGGCCGATCTTCGGCGGGATGCTGCTTTCGGGCCGGAAGGTGGCCGAACTCATCCTGGCCGAGCAGGAATAAAAGGGAGCAGGAGATTAGTCATGACCCAGTTAGAAATGGCAAGAGCAGGGATCATCTCGGAGGAGATGGCCCAGGCGGCCCTTAAGGAAGGGGTTCCGCCGGAATTCATCCGGGCGGGAGTGGAAAAAGGCACCATCGTCGTCGTCAGGAATGTGAACCACAGGCAGGTGGCGCCCGCCGCCATCGGCAAGGGGCTCAAGACCAAGATCAACGCCAACATCGGCACCTCCCGGGACAACGCCAACCTGGAGCTCGAACTGGCCAAGGTGCAAGTAGCCGTCGGGGCCGGGGCCGATGCCATTATGGATCTCTCCACCGGCGGCGACCTCCGCCTGATCCGCAGGCGGATTATGGAGGTCTCGGAGGTGATGGTAGGCACGGTGCCGATCTACCAGGCGGCTGCGGAGACGTTGAATAAGGGCAAGGCCATCGTCGAGATGGAGGCCGGGGACATGTTCCGGGTGCTTGAGGAAAACGGCGAAGACGGGGTGGATTTTTTGACCGTCCATTGCGGTGTGACCTCAAGGAGCCTTGCCTCGCTTGCGGAGGAGGGCCGGATCCTGGGCATCGTGAGCCGGGGCGGGTCGATTACCGCCAACTGGATGAGCTACAATGGCCGGGAGAACCCGTTTTACGAGCAGTATGACCGTCTCCTTGAGATCGCCCGGCGGTTCGACATGGTTTTGAGCCTGGGGGACGGGCTCCGGCCCGGATGCCTGGCCGACGCCACCGACCGGGCGCAGCTCCAGGAACTGATCATTCTGGGCGAACTCACGAAAAGGGCGAGGGATCAGGGGGTCCAGGTGATGATCGAAGGGCCGGGTCACGTGCCCTTAAGGGAGATCGAGGCCAACGTGCTCCTGGAGAAGAGCCTCTGCCACGAGGCCCCCTTCTATGTCCTGGGGCCTCTCCCCACAGACATCGCCCCGGGCTACGATCATTTGACCTCGGCCATCGGCGGGGCCATAGCCGGGGCCGCCGGGGCGGATTTTCTCTGTTACGTGACCCCGTCGGAACATCTGCGCCTGCCCAACCTCAGCGATGTCCGGGAGGGGGTCATAACCGCTAAGATCGCCGCCCATATCGCCGATCTCGCCAAAGGGGTCAAAGGCGCCTGGGAGCGGAACCTCAAGATGGCGCGCCTCCGCAAGGAATTCGACTGGGAAGGGCAGCTTGAGGTTTCCCTGGATCCCCAGAAGGCCTCTGAACTGCTCGAGAAGAGCGCCGGCGCCAGGGACGAGGGCTGCACCATGTGCGGCGAATTCTGCGCGATTAAGCTGGGCAAGGGCCGGCATAATTGATTTAAGGGGAGGTTTCAGGATGCCTTCGCGTCCCTCCCTAAGCGGGGCAGAGGGGATCATCGCCAGGCTGCGGGCGGAGGGCTACGAGTCCTACCTGGTCGGGGGTTCGGTCCGGGATATCCTCCGCGGCGTCGAGCCTGAGGACTACGATATTGTCACCCAGGCCACCCCGGCCCAGGTGGAGGCCCTTTTCCCCCGGACCATCCCGGTGGGGGTCAGTTTCGGCGTCGTTTTGGTGGTTGAGGGCAGCCACCCTTACGAGGTGGCCACCTTCCGGGCCGAGGCGGACTACGAAGACGGCCGCCATCCCTCCTCGGTGCGCTTTGCCACGGCCCGGGAGGACGTCCTCCGCCGGGACTTTACCGTAAACGGCCTTCTTCTCGACCCGGCAAGCGGCGAGATTGCCGATTACGTCGGGGGAAGGCAGGATCTGGAGGGCCGGGTGGTGCGTGCCATCGGCGATCCGGAAAAACGGTTCGCCGAGGACCACCTGAGGATGCTTCGGGCGGTCCGTCTGGCCGCCGGTCTTAATTACGCCCTCGACCCCGCCGCCGCCGGGGCGATTTCGGAAAACGCCCCTAAAATCCTTCAGATAAGCGCCGAGCGGATCCGGCAGGAGCTGGCGAAGATCCTCACCCAGGGCGGCGCCCGGCGGGGATTTGAGCTGTTGGAAGAGACGGGGCTGCTGAAACAGATCCTCCCGGAGGCAAGCGCCCTTAAGGGCGTGCTCCAGCCCTCCCTTTACCATCCCGAAGGGGACGTCTGGGAACACACCCTGCGGATGCTCGCCCTGCTTGCCCCTGCCCCGGAGACCGGGACGATCGACGAAGGGATCGCCTGGGGCGCCCTTTTTCACGATCTCGGGAAGGGCTCCTGCCGCTTTGAAGACCACCGGGGCATCCACTTTTACCGGCATGCAACAGTCGGGCAGGAACTGGCCCGGGGGATTATGAAACGGCTCAAGTTTTCCGGGGCGATGACCGAGAGAATCCTGGCCCTGATCGGATGCCACCTGCACTTCATCCATGTCCGGCAGATGCGGGAGGCCAGGCTCAAACGGTTCCTCCGAATGCCCGATTTCGCCTCCCACCTCGAACTCCACCGTCTGGACTGTCTGGGAAGCCACGGTCTGCTTGAAAACTACAATTACTGCCGGGAAAAAAAAGGCGGGTTCGCAAGGGAGGATCTGCATCCCCCGAAACTTCTTGACGGCAGAGACTTAATCGAGCTGGGATTCGATCCGGGGCCCCTTTTCAAAACGATTCTGAAGGCGGTGGAAAACGCCCAGCTCTCCTCCCTCGTGAAGACCGGCGAAGAGGCCAGGGCCTTTGTCATCGCCCGTTTCTCGCCCCCGGATGGCCTCCGGTAGAGCCCGCCTGCCTCGCTCCATCCCGCCTCCGGGAGAATTTTTACCCTCCGGGGTCTTCATATCATAAAGGTTGCGTCGGCGCGGCTTCTGATGTAACTCAGATCCAGGGCCGGGTCGCAGTCAGGGCGTCGGATCCGCCTGGTAGATACCGGTAGACAGGAATATCAGGGGTCATGATGGGATGAACGTCTCCCCGGGGGCTTGCGAAATCAGGGTAACCTTGAGAAACGGGCGGAATCTCAAGCTGCGTCCGGGACGTTTGGAGGATAAGGAAAAGGTCGCGGGGCTGTTTTCCCGCCTGAGCGTCCGCAGCCGGTATCTGCGGTTCGGCTGCATGAAAAGCGCCTTAAGCGATGCCGAACTCGCTTGCCTGACCAGCTCCCAGCCCCCAGATACCCTGGTCTATCTGGCCTCGCGGGGCGAGGGGGAAAACGAGAGGGTCGTCGCGGTGGGCGGCTGGTTTCTCCGCCCCGATCGAACCTCCGCCGAAATAGCCCTGCTGGTCGAAGACGATCTTCAGTTACGGGGGGTGGGAACCTCTCTTCTGGAGAACCTGGCCGCTTATGCGACTACCTTTGGCATCACCCGTTTTTTTGCCTATGTCCTGCCGGAAAACACCAAAATGCAGGAGGTCTTCGATAACAGCGGCTTTCCCTTGAAAAGAAGCTTTTGCGAAGACAACTGCGAGGTTGTCCTTAAGATTGATGAGGAAGCGGAGTTCTTGAAGCGGCAGGCCGGGCGCCGTCATCTGGCCTCCGTCGCCGCGGTGGAAAGAATCCTTATCCCCGAGGGCGTCGCCGTATTCGGGGGGGAGCAAGAGGCCTCCCTGGCCTCCCGAATCCTCGATAATCTCCTGGCCTCGCCCTTGGGCGGGCGGACATACTGGATTAATCCCCGGGGGCGGCCTTACCGGGAGATTCGGGGATTTTCCTCCCTTGCCCGGATACCCAATCCGGTGGAGGTGGCCGTCCTGATCCCGCCATTTTCACCTGGGGATGATTGTTTGGATCAGTGCCTGGAGAAAAAGGTTTTCTGTGTCGTCCTCTTGGACGCCGGGGAAGAACCTTGTCTGCAAGGGGCGGGGGATCTTATTTACCCTTTGCATCAACGGGCCCTGGCCGGAGGGGTGCGGGTCTTGAGCTTGAGTCCCCCGGGCCTGATCGGGGCCCCCGCCTCCTTCAGCTTGAGCCGGGAGCGGTTATACCGGCCCGGGGCTTCCGGGATCATTTCCGCAAGCCCGTTTTGGACGAGGGAAATCGTCCGCCGGCTAGGCGACGGAAACCTGGGGGTGACCCAATTCGTAAGTATGGGCGCCCAAATCGATGTCTGGGCCGGGGACTTTCTCGAATTCTGGGAAGACCATGAGCCGACGAAGATTATCATGTTGTGTCTTGACACCTGGACAGGCGGGGAGGCCCTTGTGTCTCTATGCCGCAGGATCGGGGTGAAAAAGCCTCTTTCCCTTCTGGTTAGGGATGGTCTGCCCGGAGGGGAGAGGGACCTTCTGCAACAGACCGGGGTCCAGGTGGTATCGACGGTTGCCGACTTGTTTCAGCGGGCCGCCGGGGCCCACAGACGATAAAGCCGGACGCCAACCCCAGCCATGGGAATGAACCTTTTGCCGATTTCAGGGAGTTCTATTTAGAGACCGGCCCTTCCCCATCGATCTGCTGGAGGTAATCGCCGGTTGCGAAGAAGGACCCTCTGGCCTCCGCCAGCAGCCTTCCCGCCTCATCCAGGATGCTTGAGCCCGCCACCATTACCGTCTCTCCCGGATGGATGACCCGGGGATACGACCTGATCACCTCGCCTTCCCGGACCCTCCTGATAAAACTGATGTTTAAATCCAGGGTGACGGTCTGTTTACTCAAGGTGGCACAGGCCAGCATCATCGACATGTCCGCCAGGGAGACAAGAGCCCCGCCGTGGACAACGCCCCGGATATTGATGTGTCTCGGGGTGACCGGGAGGGAGACGATGCATTCGCCCCGGCCCAGCCAGGTGATTTCCATACCCAAGTATCCGGCAAAGCAGTTGCGAAGGTGAACCTGAAGAAGCCGTTTTCGGAGCCAGCCGGTCAGCTCGTGTGATTTCGGTCTCAGGAGAGACTGTTCCTCTCCCCGCGGCTCCTCCGGCAGGTCGAAGGAAGAGCGCCCCGCTTCCGTTTCATCCCGGCTGAACCGGCCGCCTGCCAGAAAGCTCCCCCGGCCCTTGGCCAGGAGTTTTCCCCCTTCATCGAGGATGCGGCCTTCCACCACCATGGTGCGGCTGCCGTTATGGAGGACGGTGGCCAGCGCCGTAACCGTCCGGTCCGCCCGGGCGCCCCTTAAGAAGTTGGTGTTGAACCCGAGGATTAAAACCTGCCTTCCCAAGGAAAAACAGGCGAGATTCATCGCCATGTCCAGAAGGGAACCCAAGGCGCCGCCGTGCAGGAGACCGGCGAGATTGGTCAGCTCCGGACGGACGCCCATGGCGACGGTGGTCTCACCTGCGTCGATTTGCCTGATGTCCATCTGGAGGTAGTTCGCATAGGCGCTTTCCCGGTAGCGCTCAAGCAGGAAATCTTTGAGCCATTCTTCAACCGGGCAAGGTTTCCACATAGGGAACTCCTTAATCGATAAGAGTTGGTTGCGAGTATTTTTCTATCAATACCATGACCGCCCCGGGTAAATCAACGTGACAGGAGGCCGGGCGAAGGCGGGATCGTCTCTCATCCGGGGGATACGAGGAGGATTTGCCTTCCTAGAATCAAGGAGAAAGTTGAATTCTCTCCTTTTCTCTGTTAGAAGTGGCCGAAAAGATCCCTCGGCAAAAGCCAAGAGAGGAGTTTATCATGGCCCCGGTAGAGTTTCTGGAAGCCACAGACGGCCTGAAGCTCGCCTGCCGCATCTGGGAGGTCCCGGGCCCTCCCCGGGGAGTGGTCTGTCTCCTCCACGGCCTGGGAGAACATGGCGGGCGTTACGATCATCTCGCCCAATTTCTCAACCGGGCCGGCTGGACTGTCCATGCCCTGGATCTCCGGGGCCACGGGATCTCCGAGGGCAAGCGGGGACATGCCCCCTCTTACGATCAGATCCTGGAGGATATCTCGCTCTTCCTGGGCAAGGCAGCCGGGCGTTTTGCCAAAACGGGACTTTTCCTGTACGGCCATAGCATGGGGGGCGGCCTGGCGCTGAACTATGCCCTCAGGAAGTCCCCGGCCCTTGCGGGAATAGTGGCCACCGGGCCATTGCTTGAGACGGCCTTCCCGCCTCCGGCGGTAAAACTGGTGCTAGCCAGGGTTTTAAGCCGCCTCTGGCCATCTCTTGCCTTACCCAGCAGCCTTGATACCGCGGCCATCTCCCGGGATGCCGCGGTTATCTCCGCTTATCTAAACGATCCCCTCGTTCATGACCGGCTTTCCGTGAGAATGGGACTGGAGATACTTGCGGCGGGCAGGTGGGCCATGGATAAGGCAGCGGGATTGAACCTTCCCTGTCTGATTATGCATGGGGACGCGGATCGTCTCTGCTTGAGCCGGGCAAGCGAGTTATTCTCCCAGCGGGCCGGGGGAGAATGCAGCCTTAAGATCTGGCCCGGGCTCTACCACGAACTCCATAACGAGCCGGAGAAGGAAGAGGTTTTTGCCTGGCTTCTTAATTGGCTGGAAAAAACGCTTACCCGGGAGGTAACGGCATTATGAAGATATCTGTTCCTATCACCAGTTTGCTCATGGCCCTTTGGATTCTGCTTTCCTCCCTGCCCCTTTTCGCCCAGGAAAAGAGGATCACAATTTTGCACACCAACGATCTCCATTCCAACCTTCTTGGCCTTTCCCCGAATCTGGACTATACGCCCAAGGTGACAGGAGACGATGAGACCCGGGGGGGATTCGCCCGTTTAGCCGCCGTTTTGAAAAGGGAGCGGGACAAAAGACCCGGGGCGACACTTACCGTGGACGGCGGCGATTTTCTCATGGGAACCCTGTTCCATATGCTCGCCCGGGAGGAGGCGATGGAACTTACGTTGATGCAGGCTATGGGATACGATGCGGTGGTTTTGGGGAACCACGAATTCGATCTCAAACCCCGGGGGCTCGCCCGGATAATCTCCCGGGCGGCGGCCTCGGGCGGCCTCCCTAACCTGGTCCTTGCCAACGCTCTCTTCAGCAAAGAGAGCGACCGGGACGACACGCTGGAGGAGGAATTCAAAAAGGGGCGGGTGAAACCCTACCTGGTGATTGATCGGGGGGGAATTAAGATCGGCATATTCGGGATCATGGGGAAGGATGCGGCGGAGAAGGCCCCCTTCGCCTCGCCGGTCAAGTTCGCCGATCCCGTCGCCACCGCCCGCCGGATGGTTCAGGAACTGCGGGAAAAGGAGCGGGTGGACTTGGTGATCTGCCTCTCCCACAGCGGGATAGGCAAGATAAAAAAGTTCTCCGAAGACGAGATTCTGGCCAAAGAGGTCAAGGGGATCGATGTGATCGTAGGCGGACACACCCACACCCTGCTTGCCCGGCCCCTACAGGTCGGCTCCACCTTGATCCTTCAGGCGGGGAGCTACGGCCGATATGTCGGGGTGCTCGATCTTATCTGGGAAGGGGGCCAGGTGAAATCCCGGGGTTACGAGCTCCTCCCCGTTGACGACGGCGCTGTCGGCGATCCGGAGATCCAGGGAAGGATCGAAGGGTTCATCGCCGCCCTCGAGGCCCGGGTCCTTAAGGAAAAGGGCTTGAGTTTTTATCAGACCATCGCCAAGACGGCCTTTGATCTTCCCATCGCCGAAGAGGAATCCCCTCTGGGCAACCTCATTGCCGATGCTCTCCTCTGGTATGCCAATAGGCTGGACTACGATCCCCGGGATCCCGCCTCGAAGGTGGTCGCCGCGTTCGAATCGAACGGTCTCATCCGGGAGGGTCTCTCCCGGGGCAAGACGGGTAATCTGGCGGTGGCGGACATTTTCCGGACGATTCCCCTGGGGATCGGTCCGGACGACACCCTGGGCTACCCATTGATAACCTGTTACTTAACTGCGGCGGAGATAAAAAAGGCCCTTGAGGTCTTAACGAGCGTCTATCCCTTCAAAGGCAGCTCCTATTTCCTCCAGGTCTCGGGTTTGAGATTCACCTACAATCCCCTCCGGGTGCCCTTCGACCGGGTAACCGCAATCTGGCTGGGCAACGAAGAGGAGGGTTTCCGAATCCTCGATTACTCGGACGTAAAGACCCTCTACCGGGTCGCCGCAAATATTTACAACGCCACGTTTCTCAAGATCATCGGCGGCTTTACCTACAACATCCTCACCATCGTGCCGAAAGACCGGCAGGGGAAGCCGCTGGCGGATCTTTCCCTCGCCTTGATCGACGGGGATAAGGGAAAACCGGGGATCCAGGAGGTAAAGGAATGGGTCGGCGTGATCGAGTATCTGGCCTCCTTCCCTCCCGGGGAGGGCGAGCGGGTCCCGGCGATCCCCGGGAAATATCGGGGAAAGCTGGGGCGCATCGTGTCGGAGGCAAGCTTAAACCCGGTCGCCCTCGTTGCCCGGGGAACCTGGGTTACCTGGGCGGCGGCGGGGGCGGTTGTTCTTTTCCTGGTTGTCGTCGTGTCGCTGGTTCTCTTTTCCCGCTGGCTTTTGAGCAGGAGGCGCCGCCGGCTGAAATGGAAAAAAAGGTTCATGAAACCGGTCAGGTAGGTGGCTTGGATGAACGATAAGGTGATGACCGCCTCCCGGGCGGCCGCCTTCATCACCCCCGGCTGCCATCTCGGCGTAGGGGCGGGAATGGCGATGAACCCCCTGGCCGTGATCAGGGAGGTGATAAAACGGGGAACTTCCGGTCTTACCCTGACTCCCGTTCTGACCGGCGGCTTCGTCGCAGATCTCCTGATAGGCGTGGGGGCGGTGGCGGCCCTCCAGTTTCCCCAGGTGGCCCTCGACGAGTACGGCCCGGCCCCCCATTTCAGAAAGAAGGCCGCCCGAGGCGAACTTAAACTGCTTGAGACCATCTGACCGGCCCTTTTACTGGGGCTCCTGGCAGGGGCCCATAATCTCCCCTTCGTGCCGGTGCTCGGGATGCGGGGAACGGATTATCTAAAGATACGGCCGGACATGAAGACCCTGCGTGATCCCTACGGCGGCGGGGAATATGTGGTGGTGCCGCCGCTGCGTCCAGACGTGGCCGTGATCCACGGCCGGCGGGGCGACCGGGAGGGAGGGGTGGTCGTTCTGGGCGGAAGGACGGACCGGCTGCTGGCCCTGGCCGCCAAAAGAACCATCGCCCAGGTGGAAGAGCTGGTCGCGCCTAAGGGACTCAGGCCTTACCAAGACGAGGTCTATATCGCTCCGATACACATCGATGCGGTGGTGGTGGCCCCCGGCGGGGCCCATCCCACCGCCTGCCCGGGGAAATACGACCTCGACGAGGGTCATCTTCAAGAATACTTAGCCTCGGCCCAGGATCCGGATTCCTTTGACCGCTACGTGAAGCGCTGCATTACCGGTCCGGAGAATCATGAGGCCTATTTAAAAGAGGTCGGAAGGGGTGATTTATGGAAGGCGAGATCAATCGGTTCGAGAGGATGATCGTGGTCGTAGCCCGGCTTCTTAAAGACGGCCAGACCGTGGCCGCCGGCACCCTCTCGCCCATACCGGCGGCGGCCTGTTTTCTGGCCAAAGAAACCTCTGCCCCCGGTTTACTCCCCCTGATCTACGGCGATCCTGACAACAGGCTGACCGAGGGCCTCTTCGAACTCTTTGGCCTGGCCCAGCAGGGGAGGATCGAGGTGTTTTTCCTCTCCGCGGGCCAGATCGACGGGCAGGCCAACCTGAACCTCACGGTAATCGGAGATTATCTGCGTCCCCAGGTCCGCTTCCCCGGCGGGGCCGGTTCGTCGATGCTCTATGCCCTGGCCGGCCGGACCATCCTCTTTGCGACGACCCACTCAAGAAAGCTCCTCGTCCCCCGGGTGGACTTTGTCACCGCCGCCGGCACCGATGGAGGGGAAAAGATACCCTGGCGGCGGGGCTTCGCCGACTGCCTGGTTACCCCGCTTGCCCTGTTTCGTTTCGATGAGGGTGAAAAACGCCTGATCCTTGAGTCTCTTTTGCCCGGGGCGACCTGGGAGGAGGTGGCCGAAAACACCGGGTTTCCCCTGGGAAGGAAAAGAGAGGAGGTCTCCCGCCTGCCGGATGCGACGGAAGAAGAACTGGCCATCCTGCGGGGTAAGATTCGGCAAAAGTTAAAATCGATCTATCCCGTTTTCTGCCGCAACCTGTGGGGCGGCGATGAGCTCTAGTCCGCATTAAGTCTCGGAGGTTCATTTCCATGCCTGTTTCGACGTTTTTCCTGATTTTTTTCTCCCTCTACGGCGCCCTGCACTATTACCTCTACTCCAAAATAAACGGGGTCTTCTACCTCACCCTGCCCGGGGCCTTGGGATTGATCGTCTTTTTCATCTGGATGATCTTTACCCCCGTTGCCGTCAGGATGGCCGAAAGGAACGAGTTTGATCTTCTGACCCATCTCCTGGCCTATACCGGCTTTATGTGGATGGGGATGGTTTTTCTCTTTTTCAGCGTTTCGGTTCTTTTTGATCTTTACGGCGCTGCGGCCCGGCTCCTTTCCCTCCTGGGACTGCCCCTTGCCGTCCCCGGCAGGAAAACAGCCTTCTTCGCTTCCCTGGCCCTGGCCCTGCTCTTTTCCGGATATGGTTATTTCTCCGTCTGGCAAGTCAAGACCGAGACGATTACGATCCACACGGCCAAGCTCGGCCCCGGGGAAGGGCCGCTGCGGCTCGTCCTTATCTCCGACGTTCATCTGGGCGTTCTGGTGGGGGAGGCCAGGCTCAAGAGGATTATGCAGGCGGTGGCCGGGGCGAAGCCGGCGGTCCTTCTCTCCCTAGGCGACCTCATCGACGGACAGCTCGATAAGGTGCAAGATGCCCTGCCCCTGCTTGCCTCGTACAACCCCCCTCTGGGGAAGTATGCCATCCTGGGAAACCATGAGTACATCTTGGGCCTCAACCGGGCCTCGGAGCTCACCGGTCTGGCCGGGTTCAGAATCCTTAAGGACGAGGCGGTCTCCCTTACCGACAGGGTCCGGATTGTCGGTCTCGACGATCCGGCGGCGCGGCGCTTCGGATATCCCGACCCCGGGGATCCGCTTGAGCTTCTGGAAAATCTCCCGCCGGAGATGTTTGTCCTGGTGCTGAAACACCAGCCGATCGTAACTCCCGGCACCCCGGGCAGGTTCGATCTTCAGGTCTCCGGCCACACCCACCGGGGTCAGATATTTCCCTTCTACCTGCTGTCCCTCCTGGCCTACGGTTACCCGTCGGGGTTAACCGACCTGGGTCAGGGCTCCCGCCTCTACGTGAGCCGCGGTTCCGGCACCTGGGGCCCGCCGATCAGGTTCCTTGCCCCGCCGGAGGTCACCGTGATAGACCTGGTCCCGGCGGGGCGCTAGGGGAGAAGCAGCTGGTTGGTCCGGGAACGGGATTCGCCGATGCTGGTTACATAAATCGCCGGCTTGTCCACCACCGGGCATTTGGTCTCACAGATCCCGCAGCCGATGCAGAGATCCAGATCAACCACCGGCTGTTTCAGGGTAAATTCCTTCCCGGCGCGGTCTTTCACCCTGGTTTCCTGGAACCAGATGGCCTTCTTCGGGGTGGGGCACACCTCTTCGCAGACGATACAGGGGGTGTGATGGGCGTAAGGAAGGCACCGGTTCTTCTCCAGCATGGCCAGGCCGATCCTGACTTTGGTCTTCTGTTCCCTGGGCAACCGGGCGATTGCGGAGGTGGGGCAGACCTGACCGCAGAGGGTGCAGTTGTATTCGCAATAGCCGATCCTAAAGACAAGGACCGGTGACCAGAGCCCCGGAAGACCGCCCTCGAGGAGGGCCGGCTGGATCCCGTTGGTGATGCAGACCTTCATACACTTGCCGCACTTGACGCAGCGGGCTAGAAATTCCTCCTCCGGCAAGGCCCCGGGGGGCCTGATGAGGAGGGGATGGGGGCGATCTATCCTCCCCGCCGGGGAGATCCTGGCCAGAGGGACGAGCAAAAGGGCGGCGGCGGCGGCCCCGACAAGGCGGCGCCGGTTGAGTTCCGGGGGTAGGGCCAGGGAAGGCCTGGGCCAGGTTAAACTAAGTCCCTGCTCCGGACAGAGATCGTCGCAGTCCAGGCAGCGGAGGCATTCGGCCTGAGGCCGCATCCGGACTCCTTCCTCCGGCGGTTCATAGACACAATCGGCCCGGCAGGATGGGCAATCGGCACAGTCCTCCGCCACGTTTCGGTTGACCAGGGAGTATCGGGAGAGGATTCCCAGAAGCGCCCCCAGGGGACAGAGGTATCGGCACCAGAGGCGACGTTCCTTGAGATTCAGGACCAGGACCAAAAGAAAGATGCCGCCGACAACAAATCCCTGGGCGAACCGGGGCTGTTCGAGGGGGAGAAGACCGCCTTTGAGCAGGCGGTAGCCCTCGGCAAAGACTGGGGAGGCCAGGGGGAGATCGGCGCTTATTATCCCTCCGAAAAGGACCTCGGCGCCGTAGCTCACCAGGGGGAAGACCGCCAGCGAAAGAGACCGCAAAAGGAGGGCGATGGGGTCGAAAAGGCCGGCGATCTGTACCGGGAAGAGGGCGGAGATGAGGATCACTGTCAGCAGCAGGTATTTGATCCGGCGAAACCGCCGGTCCAGGGGCGGCGTTTCGGCCCGTTTGAACCGGCCTACGAGGCTGTTGACAGCTCCCAGAGGGCAGAACCAGCCGCAGAAGAACCGGCCCGCCAAGACAGTGATCAGGACGACCGCCAGGGCCGGCCAGAGGAGAGCGTAGAAATCCCGGGCGGCGATGATCGTGCTTACGTATAGCAAGGGGCTGGCATCGAGAAAGAGCTTGACCGGATAGGCGATAGAGTCGGTTCCCGGAGAGTCGGTTTTCAGAAACAGCAGGAGGAACAAGAGAAGAAAGAATCCCTGGCTTATCCGGCGGGCCGTCTGCAGCATGTTTCGCCTCCATTGGGCAGGGACAAAAACCCTGCCTGAGTGGGTTTCCCCGAGACCTTAACCGATGGAGCTTCTCCTGTCAATAAAAGCGGGATTTTACCTTGACAAGCCCCGGGTGCCGCCTTATAGACAGGATGTTTCCGATGTTTCACGTTTTTATTGTTCTTTCCTTATTCGACAAAGGAGGTGGGGATCATGAAAAGGTGTGGAGGGGCTCTTTTGGTTTTCATCCTTTCGTTTTCTCAGGCATTCGCCCTGGAGTTTCAGCCCATTGGCGCGAGGCAGCTGGGCATGGGGGGCACCGGGGTGGCATCCACGATGGATGTCCTCGCCCAGTACTACAACCCGGCGATCTTCGGCTTCTACGGCCGAGAGGAGAAGGCGGTTTACAAGGACCGGGATTTCGGAATCAATATCCAGGGCGGGGCGGGTTTGCGGCTGAACAAGACCCTGGCAGAGAATATCGACGGCCTGGCCGCCCTCGATTATGACGGGATCTCAAACATCGGCAAGGCCTCCGCCGCCATTCCCGCGAAATCATTTCAAGACGCGACAAAACTCCTGGCCTACCTCAAGAAGATCGACCTGGAGGGCGGAGGCCTTACCTTAAACGTCAACGCCCTGGCCGCCGCCCGGATCAAGCGGCTGGGCATCGGGGTCTATGGGATCGGGGAGGCCCTGGGGCAGCCGAAACTGGATCTTGTAAACGTGGGCCTTACGACCACCGCCAATGCCGCCGCCGCCCGGACCAATATCGCAAACGCCGTAAACGCCGAGAACACCGCGGTCAATCCGGCTACCTCCTCCTATTTCGGCGCCCATCTCGGGACCCTTCAGACCTTCTTGACCGGCGCCTCCGTAGGCTTTACCGCAAATCAGGCGAACCAGATCTTAAACAGCGCCGCCACCCACCTGAACCAGGCGGGCATTCCCGCGGGCGATGCGGCAAACGCGGTGAACCTGGTGGGGAACTCGGTAGCCGCCTCTTTTTCCGGCCAGACCATCGACAAGAACACCTCGTCCATCAATGCCGTCGGCGCCGGGATCCTCGAGGTTCCCCTGACCTACGGCCATCCCCTGGGAGACAGCTGGGCCGTCGGGGTCAGCCTTAAGTACCTTCAGGCCCGGGTTTACGAAACCTCGATCCCCATCTTCAAGGAAGACGCCGAAGATATTGCCAGGAAACTCGATCGGGATTATAAGGAAAGCTCTTCCTTTGCCGTCGATGCGGGGCTCTTCTTTCATCCGGCCAAATGGTTCAAGGCGGGGGTGGTGGGAAAATATTTGAATACCCCGGAATTCGACCGCAAGACCGGGGATAAGTACAAGATCAAGCCCCAGGCCCGGGCCGGGGTCGCCCTGACCCCGTTTAGGACCCTCACCTTTGCGGCGGATATGGATCTCACAAGTAACGAGACGGCCCTGCCCAACTATAAGAGCCAGAACTTAAGCGCCGGGCTCGAGTGGGATATCCTGAGGTTCCTGGCCCTGCGGGTCGGGGCCTACAAGAACCTCGCCGAAAGGGATATCGATCTCATGGTCACCGCCGGGGTTGGCCTCAACCTCTATCTCCTCCGGTTCGATCTGGCCGGAGCGATCTCCACCAATCAAGGCAAGTTCCGGGACAAGTCCTTTCCCAACGAGGCCCGGGTGCAGGCGAATATCTCTATCGAATTCTAGCTGCCGGCAAGGGGCCGCCGGGCGATCCGGGTATACCGAAGGGGAGGCGGAAAGGGGCTAAACGGGGTCAAGTTATAAACGGCTATAAACGGTTAGGTTATAAACGGGGTCAGACTTGAAAATTGAATGCGGCTAAACGGGGTCAGACTTGAAAATTGAATGTAGGAATAAAGGGCCGTACCCTTTAGTGCTCTGATTACCCCCAATAACTCAATATTCAAGTCTGACCCCGTTTACAAGGCCCTCAGCTTTTGAGTTCGATGGTCTTGAGGAACGAGATGTCCGGCCATTGTTTCATCGTGTCCGCCAGCCGCCATTCGTTTTGGGCGAGGTAGGCCAGATTCCCCTCCGCATCCCGGGCGAGGTGGCCCTTGAGCTCCCTCGTAAAGAGCTCCAGTTGCCCCGGGTCGCCTGCGGCGATCCAGCGGACCGTCGCGAGGCTGACCGCCTCCAGAGCGGCGTTGACCTGGTATTCGTCCCGGAGCCGGGCGACGATCACCTCGAACTGGAGCACCCCGACGGCCCCTAAGATATAGCCCGTGTTACCCAGGGGCCGGAAGAGCTGGACGGCCCCCTCTTCGGAGAGCTGGATCAGGCCCTTCTCCAGCTGTTTTGCCTTTAGGGGATCCTTGAGCTGAATCCGGCGGAAATGTTCCGGGGCGAAATGGGGTATCCCGGTGAAGGAAAGGCGCTCCCCGCCGGTGAGGGTATCGCCGATTTTGAGCAGGCCGTGATTGTGGATGCCGATAATGTCCCCGGGATAGGCGTCTTCGATCTGGGTGCGCTCCTGGGCCAGGAAGATCGTCGCGTTGTGGAGCAGTAGATCCTTGCCGAGACGATGATGACGAACCTTCATCCCCCGGGTGAATTTCCCGGAACAGATCCTAAAGAAGGCGATCCGATCCCGGTGGGCCGGGTCCATGTTGGCCTGAATTTTAAAGATGAATCCGGAGAATTCCTCTTCTTCCGGCAGGACAAGCCGTTCTCTGGCCGGCCGGGGCTTGGGCGGCGGGGCCAGGTCGACAAACACGTCGAGCAGTTCTTTCACGCCGAAATTATTGACGGCGCTGCCGAAGAAGACCGGGGTCTGGTTGCCTTGCCGGTATGCCTCCCGGTCAAACGGAGGGGCCGCCTGGCTTAAGAGCTCCACGTCCTCCCGGAGCTTATCCGCCGCCGATCCGAGCAGCTTATCCAAGGTCTCATCGTTTAAATCTTTGATTAAAATCCCCTCTTTGATCCTTCCCCCGTGGGTGGGGGAGAAGAGATAGAGTTCCTGCCGGTAGAGGTTGTAGACCCCCTGAAAGGTCTTCCCCATCCCGATGGGCCAGGTGAGCGGGGAGCATTCGATCTGGAGGATGTCCTCGATCTCGTCCAAGAGGGCGAGGGGATCGTTCCCTTCCCGGTCGAGCTTGTTGATGAAGGTCATGATGGGGGTGTTGCGGAGCCGGCAGACCTCCATGAGCTTGCGGGTCTGGGCCTCCACCCCCTTGGCGTGATCGATGACGAGAAAGGCGCTGTCCACCGCGGTAAGGACGCGGTAGGTATCTTCGGAGAAGTCCTCGTGCCCCGGCGTATCCAGGAGATTGATCTCACAGTCCCGATAGTTGAACTTCATCACCGAGGTGGAAACGGAGATTCCCCGCTCCCTCTCCAGGGCCATCCAGTCGCTTACCGTATGCCGGGCGACCTTGCGGGCCTTTACCGCCCCGGCCATCTGGATCGCTCCGCCGAAGAGGAGGAGTTTCTCCGTCAGGGTGGTCTTTCCCGCATCGGGATGACTGATGATGCCGAAGGTCCTTCTCCGGGCTGCTTCTCTTTTGACTTGGGTCTCGTTCATCGGGTTAAAAAAAATCGGGCCCCGTCCCGGGCCCGATTCCGCCTCTTCTACCTTGCGTTTCAAGGTGAGGGGTCCATACCGTAAAAGGACCGTCCTGTCAAGCATTATTCAGCATTATTCATGCCTTTCCTCTCGATCCTCGTCCGGAGCCGGTCGTGAGGGGATACCCCTTCTCTGTCCAGCCAGCCATGGTACTCGTACATCCTGGCCAGGGCCTTGACCGCCCTCTCCGGGGTCGAGAAGGTCACCCCCTGATACGGGCTGCCTTTGACGTTCATAATGGTCTTGAGGTTTTCGTCGGCGATGAGGTTCACCGCGATTATAGGTTTTTCGTACCGTTCCATCAAACCGGCCAGTCTCTCGATGTATCGCTTTTCATACTCCCCGAGGAGGGCGGGGATCTTCTTTAATTCGTTTCCCTGACAGGTGGGATCGGCGATCAGGGTCGAGGCGACCATGAACTTGACCACCGCCACGTGACCCAGGATGCCCATCTGGAGGACCGCGTCGCACTGGTCCCACTGAAGGAGGGTTTCGATGATCGCCGCGGAGATCCGATGGTCGAATTCGGCGACCAGATCTATCGGATTGGCGTGGCTCCAATAGGGGGGGAGGAGATTGCTTATCTTTTCGATGATGTCGGCGGTAAGCTCGGGAACCTCAAGGCCGCACTCTACGCAGAGGTCCGTCCCGACGACTCCCCAGCCGCCGCCCATGGTCAGTATGGCCACCCTTTTTCCCCGGGGCAGGGGAAGCGACGAAAAGACCGCCGAGAGATCGAGCAGTTCGAGGGGCTGCTCCACCAGGACGATTCCCGCCTGCCGGCAGGCGGCGGCAAAAACCTTCAAATTCGAGGCGAGCGCCCCGGTGTGGCTGGCGGCGGCCCGGTCGCCGGCCTTAGTCCTTCCCCCCTTGAGAACCACCACCGGCTTCTTTCTCCCCACCCGGCGGGCGGCCTCGAAAAACCGCCGCCCGTCTTTGATGCTCTCGAGGTAGAGAACCACCGTGTCGGTGAGATCATCCACCTCGAATCCCTCCATGAAGTCCTCGATGGTGAGCATGGCCTCGTTGCCCGAGCCGCAGAAGGCCCGGATCCCGATCCCCTCTCTTTGGGCAAACGATAAAAGCTGGGTGCCCAGGTTTCCGGACTGAGAGACCAGGGCGGTATGTCCCGGCTTCGGTCTTACGTGGGTACCGGTGCAGTAGAGGACATCGTGGGGGTTGGCAATCCCCATGGTGTTGGGGCCGAGGATCAGGATCCCCGCCTCCCGGGCCGCCTGGACCAGCCGCTTTTCCAGGAGCTTGCCTTCCTCCCCCGTTTCGCTGAACCCGGAGGTGATGAGCAGGACGTGTTTGATCTTCTTTTCCCGGATATCCGGGATGAGATCGAGCACCCG
>JBBIJM010000042.1:0-21768 GCA_037445955.1 Syntrophobacterales bacterium | reverse complement strand
CCGGCCGGCCCCGAAAATAGCCGCCCACTGGGCCATATTGGCGATCATTACGATAGCGCCGGCCAGGGTCGCGGCAATCGACCCGATAAGCATATCTTTGTTCTTTATATGGGCAAGTTCGTGGGCAATGACCCCCTCCAGTTCCTCCCGGTTCAGGAGCCGCAAGAGCCCCTCGGTAACGGCAACCACCGCGTTCTGTTCGTTTCTACCGGTGGCAAAGGCGTTGGGGGCCTCCTCCGGGATGATATACACCCTGGGGGTGGGAAGGTTGGCCTTCAGGGCCAGATTCCTAACCAGGCTGTAGAGTTCCGGGGCGTGAGCCTCGGATACCGGGGCGGCTTTGTACATTTTCAAAACCAGCTTATGGGAAAACCAGTAGGCGCCTAAATTCATGATCGCCGCAAAGATGAAGGCGATGACGATCCCCTGATTGCCCCCGAATATCCCGCCGATGAACATCAAGAGGCCCGTCAAGGCACCCAGTAGTATCGCCGTTTTGACCGTATTCATTCCTTTCCTCCTTTAACTTCGAAAACCAGTTTATCCTCCTGCCCGTGTTCCAGAAGGAGATTATCTCCCTCTTTCACCGAGCCGGCCAGGAGCTTCACGGCAAGCTCGTCTAAAACCAGCCGCTGCATGGCCCGCTTAAGCGGCCTCGCCCCGTAATTCGGGCTGAAACCGATCCGGGCTATATAACCTTTTGCCTCTGGTGTCAATTCGACGGTAATCCTTCGGTCTTTGAGCCTCTTTTGGATCTCAGCCATTTGAATGTCGATGATCTTTTCAATATCCTCCATGGTAAGCGACCGGAAGATAACGGTATCGTCGATCCGGTTGAGGAACTCCGGCCGGAAACTTTCCCTTAAGGCAAGGGCGGCCCGCTGCCTTTTTTCCTCTTCCGAAAGGAGCGGATCCTGGAGCCACTGGCTGCCTGTGTTTGAGGTCATCACGATTACGGTATTCTTGAAATCCACCGTCCGGCCATGCCCGTCGGTCAATCGGCCATCGTCAAGGATCTGCAGGAGGATGTTGAACACATCGGGATGGGCCTTCTCGATCTCGTCGAAGAGCAGCACCGAATAGGGCCGGCGGCGGACGGCCTCGGTGAGATAGCCCCCTTCGTCATATCCCACATAACCCGGCGGGGCGCCGATGAGCCGGGCGACGGCATGTTTTTCCATATATTCGGACATGTCGATTCTTACGATCGCCTGTTGGTGATCGAACATGAACTCCGCCAGGGCGCGAGCCAGTTCGGTCTTGCCGACCCCGGTGGGACCGAGAAAAATGAACGACCCGACCGGTCTATTCGGATCCTGCAAGCCGGAGCGGGCCCTTCTCAAGGCCCTCGAAACGGCCCTTATCCCCTCTTCCTGGCCGATCACCCGCAAGGCCAGCCGCTCCTCCATGTGGATCAGTTTTTGAATATCGCTCTCGAGCATCCGGGCCACCGGGATTCCGGTCCAGTTAGTTACCACCTGGGCGACATCCTCCGCATCCACCTCTTCCTTGAGCATTTTCTTTTCTTTCTGGATCTCCGCCAGCGCCGAGTTCTCCCGCTCAAGCTCCCGGTCCAGGGAGGTCATAAGACCATAACGGATCTCCGCCGCCCGGGCAAGATTCCCCTGTCTCTGGGCCTGCTGCTCTTCGGTTTTGAGATTTTCCATTCTCTCTTTGATAGCCCGGATCCGCTTGATTATCTCCTTTTCCCCCTCCCAATGGCGCTTCATCTCCTCCCGCGCATCTTCGAGGGCGGCAAGTTCCCGCTCTATCTTTTCCCGGCGCTTGACCGACGGCTTCTCCTGGTCGCTTTTCAAAGACTGTCGCTCTATTTCGAGCTGGATGATCTTCCTGTCTAATCCGTCTATGTCCGAAGGGAGACTGTCGAGCTCTATCCTCAGACGGGAGGCGGACTCGTCGATCAGATCCACCGCCTTATCCGGGAGAAACCGGTCGGCTATATAGCGGTTGGAGAGGGTAGCCGCGGCGATAATGGCGGTATCCTTGATCCGGACCCCGTGGTGGACCTCATACCTCTCCTTCAGGCCCCGTAAGATGGCAATCGTATCCTCCACCGACGGCTCCTTCACAAAGATCGGCTGGAAGCGCCTTTCCAAGGCCGGGTCCTTCTCTATGTACTTCCGGTATTCATTCAACGTGGTCGCCCCGATACAGCGGAGTTCCCCTCTGGCCAAGGCGGGTTTCAGCATGTTGCCTGCGTCCATAGAACCTTCCGCCGCCCCGGCGCCGACCACCGTATGGATCTCGTCGATGAAAAGGATGAATTCGCCTTCCCCTTTGGAGATCTCCTTGAGCACCGCCTTGAGCCTGTCTTCAAACTCGCCCCGGTATTTCGCCCCGGCAATCATTGACCCGAGATCGAGGCCCAATACCGTCTTGGTTTTCAGATTTTCCGGAACGTCTCCATTGACTATCCGCTGGGCCAGCCCTTCGACTATCGCCGTCTTGCCGACTCCCGGTTCACCGATCAAGGCGGGATTATTTTTGGTGCGCCGGGAGAGGACCTGCATGATCCTCCGGATCTCTTCGTCCCTGCCGATCACCGGATCGAACGAACCTTTCCTGGCCAGTTCATTGAAATCCTTGGCGTAACGTTTCAGGGCCTCGTATTTGTCCTCCGGATTGGGATCGGTAATCCTCTGGTTCCCCCTTATATCAACCAGGGCTTCATAGATGTTATCCTTCGAGAGATTGGCCCCGGCAAGCAGCCTCCCGTAAGGCTCGTCCTTCTCATCGGCAAGGGCAAGGACAATATGTTCGGCGCTTACATACTCGTCTTTCAGGCGGGCAGCCTCGACCAAAGCCGCCTCTAGAATCCTGTTTAATCTCTGGGAAAGGTACACCTGTCCTTGCCCTTCTATTTTAGGCAGCCTCTTAAGAAGTCCCTGGACCTCTCTTTCGAACATATTGGAATCAATGCCTGATTTCTTCAATATTGAGGTAACGATCCCGTCTTGCTGCTTGAGAAAAACGGCCAGCAAATGCTCCATCTCCAGGGCCTGGTGGCCGTGGCCGGCCGCGAGGCTCATCGCCTCCTGCAGGGCCTCCTGTAGTTTCAAGGTGAATTTATCGAATCTCATATAAGCTCCTATTCCGTAGGCTTTTCAATATTTACGAAAATCCTTCCGTTTTTGAAAATACTGACATTACCGGTGGACTCGGAAAGAACGACGGCCACTGCTTTTGTCACCGAGGTTATCCCGGCGGCGGCTATGTGCCTGCTTCCCAAACCCTGGGGAAAATCTTTTCTCTCCAAGGCCGCACTCAAATGTCTTCCGGCGGTGACCACCGTCCCGGCATCGGTGACGACAAAGCAACCGTCGATGGCGGACAATTCTTTGATAGTTTCTCTCAGCTCCGGATTGAGGATATTCCGCTCCTCTTCCGGGTATCCCATAAAGGGATTGATGATCATCTGCCGGGACAGATGCATAACCTTCTCATGGTCACCGATGACAAAGATCGTGCCCACCTTCCGGCCCGCCCTCCCCTGGGCGGCCAGTTCGAGGGCAATACTCAAAACCGCCCCGAATACCTCCGGACGGACCTCTTCGACCATGTCCGGAATCTTCTCGGAGGTCAGAATCTCAAACTCCCTGCCTACGTCAATCATGAGGATGGTATCAAGATAACCCAGCCCCCTGACCCCGGTCAGACAGACCAGGACATCCCCCTTTTTAAAAAGTCCTGCGGCGATCCCTTTGGTTATCGCTATTTTAATATAACCGATCCTGGTCAGGCGGACATTGGGAACGTTGATGATGTTTGCCTGAGAGATTTGCTCACAGGAGACCATCTCCTCACCCCTGGTGACTACGACAATATCAAAGGAGTGTTTTTTCTCCATAAAGTCCGAGGCATCACCGGCCATATCGGCGTACAGCAAGAGGGCCCGAGCCCCGACCTGGTCCGCTATCTCGATGGCATGTTCCATAACCAGCCTGTTGATCGAAACCATCTGCGACCTCCGTCTCCGGGATATTCAGTCCTAACATAAACACAGAAAAGGCCGTGTCAAGCCTTTTAGGTTAACTCTCTTGAGTCAGATTATCCCTTGACTCGAGGGGAAATTGCATCTTATATTAAAGAAAATACTCTCAAAAGGTGCCAAATCAAGTGGAGCTGCCTTCCACAAGCGATACCCTGGATATTTATATCAAGGAAATAAATAGCTATTCCGTTCTTTCGGCGGACGAGGAATTCGCCCTGGCGGTGAGTTTAAAAAAACACAACTCGATTGAGGCTGCGGAGAAGCTCGTCGTTTCCAACTTGAGGTTTGTCGTCAAGATAGCCCACGAGTATCGAAACTACAATGTCCGGCTGATAGATCTGATCCAGGAAGGCAACATAGGCCTCATCCACGCGGTGAAAAAGTTCGACCCGTACAAGGGCTACCGCCTTATCTCCTATGCGGTCTGGTGGATAAGGGCCTACATGCAGAACTTCATCATCAAATCCTGGAGCATCGTCAAGATCGGCACGACCCAGGCGCAACGGAGGCTTTTCTTCAAACTGAGTCAGACAAAAAAGCAACTTCAGTCTCTTTCCGAGAAAAAGCCGGAGTTCAGAGAAATCGCCGAATCAATCGGGGTGAACGAAAAAGAGGCAATCGAGATGGATCAGCGGTTTACCAACCGCGATTATTCCCTGGATACCCAGGCCTCAGACGAGGATTCTCCTCTGATTAGCTACCTGGCCTATGAAGGAGAAAATCAAGAGTCCGCCTTGATCAAGAAGGAAGAACTGGCCCTGGTGCAGCGTCATATCGCCGGGGCTATCGACAAGCTCAGCAGCCGGGAAAGTTTTATCATCAAGAACCGGGTCATGGCGGACAACCCCATGACCCTTCAGGAGGTGGGCGACCACTTTCATATTACCCGGGAGCGGGTGAGACAGCTCGAAAAGCAGGCCTTGAAAAAGCTGCAGCTTGCACTTCCGCTAAAAGAGAAGGAAGTGCCGCTGCTTACCGCCTGATGAACCCCCTTGGAGCCTTGAAATACTGCTGATTTTTTTCCTTGCCCCACTTAAGCCTGCGTGGGCCGGATAAGGGAGAATACTTGGGATTTTCTCAAGTTCCAGATCCCGGCTTCCGCCGGAATGACGCAGGTATTGACCTTATTCAAAGCTCGCCGTCGCGGTCTTAAGGCAACGGTCTTAACCTGCGGTGGACGGAAGGGCCAGGTTTTCAAATCGGGTGTATTTATCCAGAAAGGCGAGTTTTACCACCCCCTGGGGACCGTTTCTCTGTTTGCCTATGATGATCTCGGCGATCCCCTTATCCGGGTTGTTCTCGTCCTTGTTGTAAACCTCGTCTCGATAGATGAATATTATCACATCCGCATCCTGCTCTATGGCGCCGGATTCCCTTAGATCGGCCATTTGCGGTCGGCGGTTGGTCCTGTCTTCCACCTTCCGGTTCAACTGGGAAAGGGCTATAACCGGCACATTCAGCTCTTTGGCCAGGGCCTTGAGAGAGCGGCTGATCTCGGAAATTTCCTGTTCCCTTGAGTCTTTGCTCATCCCGCTTCTCATAAGCTGGATATAGTCCACCACGATCAATCCCAGCCCGGCCTCCGCCTTGAGCCTTCTGGCCTTGGCTTTCATTTCCAGGACCATTATGGCCGCGGTGTCGTCTATATAGATCGGCGCCTCGGAAAGCCTTCCTGCCGCTGTAGTCAGCTTCGGCCAGTCCGTCTCACCCAGAAAACCTTTTCTCAGCCGCTGCGAGTCCACCCGGGCTTCCGAGGAAAGTAACCTCATCGAGAGTTGCTCCTTCGACATTTCCAGGGAAAAGACAGCCACCGGCAGTGCCGTCTCGAGGGCCACATGCTGGGCGATGTTAAGGGCAAAGGCCGTTTTGCCCATCGCCGGCCTCCCCGCAATAATTATCAGATCCGATTTCTGAAAACCCGAGGTGAGATCGTCGAGCTTGAGAAATCCCGTAGGCACCCCGGTAACCAGCTCCTTCCTCGCATACAGGGCCTCGATCGTTTTAAAGCTCTCTTTGATAATCCCCCGGATAAGAGAAAAGGACGGTTTTATCTTGTTTTCCGAGATTTCGAAGATCGAATGCTCCGCCCTGTCCAGAATCTCATCAATCTCTGCCCCGGTCTCGTAGCTTTTTGCCAGGATATTGTTGGCGGCGCTTATCAACTGTCTGATGACCGCCTTCTCCCTGATTATCTTGGCCCAGTGGGCGGCATTGGCGGAGGAGGGAACATTATCCACTAAAGAGGCAAGATAGGTCATCCCGCCTATCTGAGTCAGTTGATTCCTATCGGTAAGAAAACTGCTTAAGGTAATAAGATCAACCGGTTCGTTCCGGTCATAAATCTCGCTTATCGCCCTGAAGATCTTCTTGTGGGCCTCGCTGTATAGATCTGCCGCATTGATAACCTCCAAAACCGCATTAATCACCTGATTGTCAAGGAGGATTCCGCCCAGGACGGATCTTTCCGCCTCCAGGTTCTGCGGGGGCAATTTGTTTAAGAAGAGCTCCTGATCTTTCATTTTTCTGCCACTAGGCCCCTCCGGCAACGGTCACCTGAATCTCCGCCGTGACCCCGGAGGAGAGTTTGATCTTAACCTGATATTCGCCCAGGGATCGGAGGGGTTCCTCAAGCAGGATGTTCTTACGATCAATTTCAAAGCCCCTTGTCGAGAGGGCCTCCTCGATGTCCCGCGCATTGACCGACCCGAAGATCTTTCCCTGATCGCCTATCTTGCGTTTGATGACCAGGCGGACCTCCCCGAGCTGAGAAGCGAGATCTCTCGCCTTTTTCTTCACCTTCTCCGTCCTCAGCGAGACCTGTTTTTTCCCTTCTGCAAGGGTTTTCAGATTCTTCTCATTAGCTTCCAGCGCCAGATGATTAGGGAAGAGAAAGTTTCGGGCGTACCCATCGGAGACCCTGATTATCTCTCCCGTCTTCCCGATGTTCTTCACGTCCTTGACTAAGATTACCTGCATCAGCCCCCCTTTCTAGCTTCCAGAAATGTTCTCTTCTTTAGGCTTGCGAAAATTGACCCAGATATCGATGAGACCCAGGGCAACGAAGATGATCAAGAGAAACTGCTCTATAAATACGAATAAATACAGAATATAACGAAAATACTCCGAAATGTTGAGCTTCGAAAGCAGATGCTCGGCAACGGCCAACCCTGCAAGAAGATAAATAAAGATTACAATGATCAGGGCATTTAACCCCAGGACCTTCCCCCCGTCCCAGGGGAAAAGAATCAGCGCCCCCGATCCGATGAGAAGCCACACCAGTTTTTCCGGGGGTCTCCACCTGCTAAGGTCACCGTAGTCGGGCCGGGACATTTTGGTCTTCTCAAAGACAAAGAGGGCTCCCATAAGGTTTGCCAACACGGTAAAGACCGTGCTCACCAGAACTAAAGCAGGAAAGATCAACAGAAACGTCTCTGCGATTTCCCTGGCATTGTCTCTGAGAGCGGCAAGCTGCTCCTCGTTTAAATTAAGCTGGGAAAAGCTCTCCAGGCTCGCTTTAATATATAGCGAGAGGTAATTTTTCAGCAAATCAATGAACGAAAGATCCTCCCCAGCCCCCAGATAAACAAGGGTTATGGCGGCTGCCAGGAGAAAGATTGCCGCGGCGGTGACAATCAGGAACTCAATCTTGAGATTCTTCTTCAATAGCTCCGAGATGATGACCCCTAACGTGGCCAGCAGGAAAACCGCCGGGAAGAAAAAAACGGTCCCAAGAAAATTCATCGCGAGATAGACAAGGATCAAGGCAAGGCCCAGCAATATCAGCCCCGATTGCCGTCCCATCCTGGCCAGGCAGTAGATAATGGGAAGGGGAACAAAGATCATGGTTATCCTGTTGATAACCGGGATGCTGATAAGGGTGACAATAACAAGAGACACGATAATCGTATCCCTCAGCATGTCTCTTAAATCCAGCGCCTTTTTATCCACCAGGCCACCTCGTTGACTATGTCGATCTTGATGGAAAAACGCCTGCTGCCTGAGTTGCTGCTTATCCGGGAGCGGTGTCCTTTTCCGCAATACCCGCGGAAAAGGACACCGGCTAAGATGATAAGGGGGCTTTGGTTCTTTCCGAAAATGAGAAAGCCATTGAAACTGATCGAATTATCTGGATAGCTATCTTCCGTCGACGATAGCAAACGGTATCAAGGCGATCGATCTTGCCCTTTTTAAGGCTATGGTCAACTCTCTCTGATGGCCGGAGCAGTTGCCGGAGATCCTCCTGGGCATTATCTTGCCCCGCTCGGTAACAAAATCAAGCAGAGGATGGGGACTCTTATAGTCTATGGTAAGGGCGGAATCCAAACAATAGCGACAGAACTTCCTCCGGTGAAAAAACTTCTTCTGGGGCCTGGGTGGTCTAACCTCTCTGGTGCCGTTTGCCATATTGCTTCCTTCTCAAAAAGTTCATCATTCCTGTTCTTTGTCTGAAACGGCAGCGGGAGTCTCGCCTTCCGGCTCCTGCCCGCCCTCACCGGATTCGGACGAGGTGATTTCCTCTTTCGCCTCGGGGGCCGGGGCGTTCTTCTCGGCCAGTTCCTTCTCGATTTCCTCGCGGGTGATCTTGTCCCTCTTCTTTACCGTCAAGTATTTCAGGATCCGATCGTCAATCCGGAAATTCCTCTCCAGTTCGGAAACCAGGCCGCGATCTCCGGCGTAATCAACCAGAACATAATAACCTGCCGACTGCTTCTTGATGTCGTAGGCAAGCTTCCTCTGCCCCCAGCGGGAACTGGAGATAACCCATCCCTTCCCCTTTACGATGATCTTTTCAAAGTTTTCGATCAAACCGGCAAGCTCATCTTCGGGAAGATTGATCCTGACAATGTAAATAGATTCGTACCTTTTCAATCACAACCTCCTCACGGCTCTAAAGTCCGAAACGATTCGAACAAGGAGACCTCTTAAAAATAGATTGGCTCATTTATACTATCACCGGAAAGAAAGCAAGAACTTTTAGCCTGGTGGGGCAAATTATTCGCCGGGGATTTGCGGGATCATTTCAATCTCGTCTCCCGGCTGAACCAGCCCCCCGGTGAGTACCTCGGCAAATACCCCCTCCCGGGGCATTACACAATCCCCAACCTGATAGAAGATGTTGCAGCGGTCATGGCACTCCTTGCCGATCTGGGTGATCCTGACCACCACCTCCCGGCCGATGCCAAGCTGCGCCCCCAAAGGCAGGCTGAAAAGCTCAATCCCGCGAGTGGTAATATTCTCGGCAAAATCGCCCGGGCCTGCCGCCAGCCCCAAATCTCTTATTTTATCAATGCTTTCCTGGGCCAGAAGGCTTACCTGCCGGTGGCCGCCGTCGGCATGGGCATCCCCGGCCAAACCGATCCCAACGGTCAAAACACCGCTTTTAACCGGGGTCTTTTTCTCCCCTTTGGAGCTGCTGGTGTTAATCGATACGACCAGACCCCCTCTGAGACCTCCTTTTGAACTTTCCACCATCGTTTCCTCTCGTCCCTCCGGCAAATGCCGGAATCCGGAACCAACATTATTTGAACCATCACTATCCAAGTAAGGGGGAAACCTGATTCAAGGCCGGTTCGACCCTGAATTGCCGGGTCATGATAGCCGCGCCGGCAAGAAGAAGTCAATGATAAACTTCTCTTCCTCCGGCGATTGGCTTGACCTGTTGTCTAATCGGCCCCTCCCGCCCGGAGGAGGCCGAAGAGCAATCGGTCCACCCGGATGATTATGCTCCTGAAATGGCCCCCGTAGCTCATGGCGCCTCCGAAAAGCCGGATCCTTCGCTCCCTGATCCAGTCATCGTCGCAATCGAGAGGGGAAAGATGGCCTGCAGGCAAGGAGAACCGCTCTTTCAAAAGAAGTTCTCTGGCCAGGGCGACAAATGCCGGGAGATCATCTCTGAGACCCAGGATTTCCCGGTGAAAGCGCAAATTTTCCTTCGTCTCCTCCCCGCCTTGGAGATTCCCCCGCCCCGCTTTCCTGATGGCCCGCAGGCGCCTCCCGAGCTCGGCAATCATCACAAAAAGGGTATTATATTCAAGCCCCCTTACCCCGCGGCGCCACTTAAGGAGAAGCGGGCTTCGCCAATTCCACAAAAAATTGTTGATCCCGGTGTCGATGAGACCTCCCGCCATGGTTTCCAGCTCGGAAACAAGCTCGAGGTCTGATTCGCCCGGATAGAAAGGAAGAGGTTTTTCTTCGGGCAGCTCAATTAGAGCCTGATAATCCTCGCTTTCATCATTCAGATAATCCCAGATGTTCCTTAAGACCTGCGTCCCGTTGGGTGAGGCCGGGGTATCGAAATGGACCAGAGATAAGATTACCCTTCCCTTCCCGAAACTGCCCTCCACCACCGCCGGCTCATCCCGGATGCGCTTTGGGTTCAGGTTGATGCCGTATCTCTTCTCGAGCTCCGGCCAGCCTATAACCTCGCCGTCCTCTACGGGAATATCGGAGCTTGCCGCCCCACACCCGGCCCGGCCGTAACGAGCCGGTACCCCGATGCCCTCATTCTTCAGATCAAACTGCGACGGCCACCAGACGGAGAAGCAGGTATCGGAGACATCCTTCCATATTTGATGAGGGAAAAGATTCAAGTATATCGGCCCGCTGAAACTCGGTACCCGTTTACCCTGAGGTTTCCTTGCTACGGAAAGAAGGGCCAGTCCGTCAGCCGTGGCCAGCCCAGCCCCCCCGCAAATCCCGAAATAGCCTCCCCCGGCCTCTACAAAACGGCGAATCTCCTCCTTCCCGCCCGGGCCCAGGGCCGCCAATTTATGTGCCGCCCAGCCCCCGGGGACAAAAACGAACCGGTAAGAGGGGAGAATCCCTTGCCGGACATCCTCGGCATCGATGAGATCAAAGGGGAGATCGGCCTCTTTGAGGGCCTGCCAGGCCATGAGACCCCAGAGGAACGATTCGTCCCAGAAGAGGGCGCAGGGTTTCGAGACAAATTTTCGGCGTTCTTCAATCCTCTTGAAATTCATAAACCGCTCGAGGTTTTCAATTTTGACCCTCCTTAATATCCATGGCGATTCTACACCCCAGAGTAGAGAAAGAAAAGTCTAAAAGAGATCATCCCGTAAGGACATTTACCGCTTGACAAACACTGGCCATCGGAACATAAGATATTGTTAACTAGGGAAAAAGAAGCAACAGGGCCAAAACGGAAGGGAAGTTTTCCCAGGACTTGCCCCTTTTAGACAGACCAGGGCAGACATGAAAATAATGCCACCAAAAGACATGAAGGCCCAGTCAAGGGCAGCCGGGTTTACCATCATCGAGGTCATCGCCGTCCTGATCGTCCTGGGAATAATCACGGCGGTAGCCGTTTCCCGGCTTACTTCGGCGGCGACCTACACCCTGACCGCCGAGACGGATATCTTAAAGAACCACCTCCGCTTCGCCCAGATCCGGGCGATGAACGACGAGGTGGTCTGGGGCATACATTTCCCCGCGGCCTCAAGCTACGTTCTTCAGAAAAACAGGGCGCCGGCCCCGATTTCCCTGCCCAACGACTCCTCAAACACCCATTCCTTCCCCGGGGGAAGCTACAACACCGGAAGTCCGCAGATTACCTTCAACAACTGGGGAATCCCGGTGGATCACAACGGCCTTGCGCTGACTGCGAACATCACCATAACCCTGAACCAGGGGGGGGCTTCCCAAACGGTAACGGTCACGAAAAACACCGGATTTATCCCATGATACCCTCGATCTATCCGCCTCCTTCGACCTCAGCAAAGCCCAGACGGGAAAGGGGATTCACCTTGCTCGAGATCATTGTCACCCTGGTGATCGTCGCCTTTCTTAGCGTCATTCTGGCGTCCTTCTACCGTATCTCGTTTGAAGCAAGTTCCGGCCCTGTGGTCAAGATAACCGGCGCCCATTCTCTCAAAAGGGTCATGGAAAACATAACGGCCCACTATCGGACAAACCCCCAGGCGGCGGGGCTGCTCGCCCTGCGGACAGCCGTCGGAGTCGCTGGTCAGACCTATAACAATGCCTTCGGTCAATACACGGTGGTAAACAATAAATTCATCAAATTCGTAAACCGCCTCGAGACGGATATCCAGGCGGGAGACCCTCAGAACCTGCTTAAGATAACCGTAAGCAACAACCTGGGAGAGATCCTGACGGCGGTCTTTTCCAGCCAGTAGGCCCAAAAGAGAGGAGATGAACCAGGCGATGCCCAGGGGTTTCTCGAAAGACGCAAGGGGATTCACCCTCCTGGAGGTGATCGTCGTCCTCGTCCTTCTGGGGATCCTGGCGGTAATCGCCGGGATGGGAATCGGGAGGGTGCTGGAAGGTTATATTTTTGCGAGGAAAAACTCGGAGATCCTCCAGAAGGGCCAGATCGCTGCCACGAGGATAGAGAGGGAGCTCACCAATATAACCCAGGTGACAACAGGCAGCGCAACGTCCCTGACTTACACCCTCCGCCGGGACGGGATAAACTACCCCGGCTCCCTCTCCCGTCCCGGGCAGGGGACTAATCTCCTTCTCGGGCCGGATGTCCTGACGGACAATGTCACAACCTTTAGCCTTTCCTACAAAGACACCTATAATGGAGTCGCGACCAGCACCTGGCAAGGGACAAGCAAGATCATCGAGGTTGCCTTCACCCTCTCCGGGGCGGGGGGAAACCCGGCGGCCTTTATTATCTTGGTTGCCCCGAGAAATATTTGAAGGAAAAACAGATGAAGAATGACTGCCAAAACATGCGGGGAGCGGTGATGATCTGGCTGATTGTCACCATGGCCGCCGCCGCCACCGTCACTTCCGCCTCGCTCTATCTAACCTCCGGCTCGACCTTCGGCGAGCTTTTCGCGAACAATCAGGCCCGGGCCTATTACCTGGCGGAGGCGGGGATCAATTATGCCAAACCGCTGATCCTGCAGGATCTGGCCTCGGGAACAACCGCCAATACGACCGCCCTGCACAATCAAACCTTTACCCTGGCCGAAGGCAAGTTCACCCTTGTCATAGACAACGCCCAGATGCCCGCATATGCCCTGATCAAATCCACCGGCCTGGTAAACGAGAATACCTGGATGGAGGGGAAGAGGACCGTCACCTTCCGGGTGAACAAACCCTTTGCCGAGACCTTCGATCCCAACACCTTCGCCCAGAACTGGTCGATCGGAAGCGGCGGGGCCGGCGTGGCCTCGGTCGGCCCCTCCGGAGGCCAGCCGGCCTTGAGGATTCAGGCGCCCGGAGGAAGCGCTGCCCTCACCGCCGCAGTCGTCGGCCTAAACTGGGACGGGGCGCTGGGCGCGGGAAACCCGGGTCTGCCGGACCTCTACGCCCACTGGCTCGCCTCGAACCGTCTCCTCGGCTATGAGATTCAGGTAAAGGTCGCCCCGGAGTTTGAGGGGGTGAAGGGAAACCACTTTCTTATGGGCCTGTCTTTCCGGCTGAATACCCAGGGCGATTTAAACGCCGCCAACGACACCTCCTACGGGGTTTCCTTCTTCCGATCGATAAGTACAAGCAACACCGCGGCAACCTGGCTTGCCACCCTCGACGCCGCCTTCAACCCCATCAGGAACGGGAACGTTTACATCGTGTTCTGGAGAAAGACCACCCCCGGCGGAATGATCACCCTCCTGGATCACGCCCCGGTTTTTCCCCGCTGGGAAAACAAGAGGTCTTTTGCTCAGAACACCGTGATCCTGCCCTCCATCGCCAAAAGCAACGGCCGCTCTTACATCTGTATCACCCCGGCGGGCTGTGTTACGGCCTCTTCCAAAGTACAGGAACCGGACTGGCCGCTTGCCTCCGGCGCCACGGTGGCGGAAAAAGGGGGCGGCTCCGGCACCTGGCGGGAAAACGGCGCCGCCGCCGACCAGGGCCTCTTGACCCCCGGCGGAACGCTGGCGGACTGGTCGGCTTTAGGCGTTAAGCTCGAGGAGAGGTACTGCACATCTCCCGGTGACACGGTCTGTTCCGCCGCGAGCGGCACCAGGGCAAATTTCGTCACCGTTTACACCGCCCAGGCGGACGTCTATCCGCGAAATACGATCAGCTGGGATTACGCCACCTATTTAAAGCCCGTGACCTGGACCTGGCGTCTCCCTGGGCAGCTCCTCTCCAGCCTCCCCGGCCCCCAGACCGTTTTGGACGGGTCCTTGACCTCAAATCTCACCTACGGGGCCGATCCCATCGTCAAACCCCTGGAAATAGGCATCCACGGCTATGCGGCCTCGTCGGCCAACAATGATATGTTTTACGATGATTTCGCCCTGCGGCTGCCCGCCTCCACAGGAGGAGGAGGCGGGACAAGCGGCGGCACCCAGTGGTAAAAAAACCGCCGGGACAGGTCAAAGGCGACAATCCAAACGGCGGTGTCTATCTCCCGAGGGCGGTTTCCGCCCCCGCTAAAGGTGCAGGATCTCCCGGAGGGCCTCGGCAAACAGGGTGACGTTCTCCCGGCGGCTGGAGAACCCCATGAGCCCCACCCGCCAGATCTTTCCCTTCAGTTCCCCAAACCCGCCGGAGATATCGATATTGTAATCGTTTAAGAGCCGTTTCCGGACGGGGAGATCCTCAACCCCCGGGGGAATCTTAACCGTGGTAAGGGGGGCAAGACGATCTTTTTCCTTTACAAAAAGACTGAGATTGAGAGCCTCCAGTTTCGCCCAGAGATACTCGGCGTTCTGCCGGTGGCGCTCCCAGCGGGCCTCGAGCCCCTCCTCCAGGACCAGACGCATCCCCTCCCGGAGACCGTAGTGCAGGGTGGTAGACGGGGTATGATGGTAGATCCGCTCCTCCCCCCAGTACCTCTCGATCATCTTGAGATCCAGATACCAGTTGGGCACCCTGGTTTTTCTCTCCATTAAAACAGCCCTCGCCCGTTGGCTTACGGTGAATGGCGAAAGGCCCGGCGGGCAACCCAGGCATTTCTGGGAGGCGCTGTAGGCCACATCGATTTCCCATTCATCGGTCTTCACCGGCACGCCGCCTAAAGTGGTGACACAGTCAACGGTGAACAGGGCACCGTATCTATGGACAAGCTTACCCATATTCTCAAGTGGCTGCAGGGCGCCGGTTGAGGTTTCCCCGTGGACGACGGCTACCATCTTGACCTTTCCGTTGGTCTTCAAGGCGGCCTCGATCTCTTCTTCCGAATAGACCTCACCCCAGGGTTTGGGAAGCCGGATTACCAAAGCACCGTAAAGTTCCGCCATCTCCGCCAGCCGTTCGGAGAAGTATCCGTTTATCCCGACGATCACCTTGTCCCCCGGCTCGAGGAAATTGGCTGTCACCGCCTCCATGCCGCTTGAGCCCGTTCCGCTCAAAGGGAGGGTAAGCCGGTTTTTCGTCATAAACACCGATCTTAAGAGCTCCTGGATCTCGTTCATCATGTTGAGCCATTCCGGATCGAGATAACCGATGAGCGGGGCGCTCATGACCCTCAAGACCCGGGGATGGACGAGGCTTGGCCCGGGGCCGAGGAGGACCCGGGGCGGAGGATTTAGAATGCGGGAGTAGGCGGCCATAGATCTGTCCTTATTTGATCTTTATTCCAAGCTTTCTTATTATGTTTTCCGGACTATAATTTTCTCCGGTTTCTTGTCAAGGAGAAACAGGTGAGCCTGGAGGGGAAAAAGAACCTTGACCGATCCTCCTTCTCTGAGTTAGAAAACATAATCCTTTTGACCGGGCCACGCCCCCGAATATCGAGGATCTCAGGCCGGCATTTTATATCAACTCAAAGGGGGTTCACCATGATTCTAGCCATCGACCAGGGAACCACCGGAACCACCGCCGTCGTCTATGATCGGCAGGGAAACGCTCTTAGGAAGGCCTACCGGGAAATCACCCAGCTCTATCCTCAGCCGGGCTGGGTGGAGCACGACCCTGAGGAGATCTGGCAGACGGTTCTGGAGAGTATCGCAGAATCCGCAGGGCCTTTTGAGGGAAAGATTCTCGCCGTCGGCATCACCAACCAGCGGGAAACGACAATCCTCTGGGACAAGAAAACGGGGAAACCCCTTCACAACGCCATTGTCTGGCAGTGCCGGCGCACCATGTCCCTCTGTGAGGACTTGAAACCTCACGGCAAGGGGATCCGGGAAAAGACCGGTCTTCCTCTCGATGCCTATTTCAGCGGGACAAAGATCAGATGGCTGCTCGATCACCTGAAGGACTTAAGCCTAGAGGATGTCCTGGCAGGCACAGTGGATTCCTGGCTCATCTGGAAGCTCACCTCGGGCAAGGTCCATGCCACGGACCCAACCAACGCCTCCCGGACCATGTTGTTTGATATAGCGAAGAAGAAATGGGATGAGCCGCTGTGCCGACTTATGGGAATACCCCGGGAGATTCTCCCCGAAGTCCGGGAATCCCGGGGGGATTACGGCCTGGTGACAAGCGTTCCGGTACTGCACGGGGTTCCCATCCGGGGTGTCGCCGGGGATCAGCAGGCCTCCCTTTTCGGGCAGGGCTGTCATGCCGCCGGGCAGATCAAGAACACTTACGGCACCGGCCTCTTTGTCATGATGAACACAGGTGCAAAGAGGCGCATCTCTCAAAAAGGCCTGGTCACCACCCTGGCCTTAGACGGAAATGGACGCGCCTGCTACGCCCTGGAAGGTTCCGTCTTTATCGCCGGGGCCGCCATCCAGTGGCTTAGGGATGAGCTGAAAATCATCGGCTCCGCCGCCGAAAGCCAACGGGCCGCGGAGTCGGTGCCTGACAACGGCGGGGTCTATCTCGTCCCGGCCTTCGTCGGCCTCGGGGCGCCCCACTGGGATATGGAAACCAGGGGGACCATCGTCGGCCTTACCCGGGGTTCGAACCGCGGCCACTTAATCCGGGCGGCCCTGGAATCAATGGCCTACCAGACCGGCGATGTCCTTTCCGCCATGGAGGAAGACACCGGGCTTCCCTGCGAGTCTCTGGTGGTGGACGGCGGGGCGGCAAAAAACGACTTTCTCCTCCAGTTTCAGGCGGATATTCTGGGGATCCCGGTGAAACGGTTTGCCGTCTCAGAGGCAACCTCCCTCGGCGCGGCCTACCTCGCCGGCCTTGAAGTGGGCTTCTGGAAGGGGGAAGAGGAACTGGCCGGCCTGATCAGGTACGACACCACCTTCCTGCCGAAACTCGCCCCCCCCGGCCGCAGGGAGTTGCTTGCGGGCTGGGGAAAGGCCTTAAGACAGGCCAGGACGAGGTGATCTTGCGGCGACATTCCTGGAATACACCGGATAGTCTTAAAGACGCTTTCGCCCCCGTTCTGATGAGGGGGGTAGTTGCCGCCTGGCCCATCTGCCTGGGTTACGGGGCGGTGGGACTGGCCTTCGGGGTTCTCGCGGCAAACTCGGGCTTTGCCGTCTGGCAGATCGGCCTCATGTCCTTGCTCGTCTATGCGGGGAGTTCCCAGTTCGTGGCGGTGGCCATGGCCGGATCCGGGATGCCGGCCCCGGCGGTGATTTTGACCACCTTCACCATCAACCTGCGCCACCTGCTGATGAGTTCCTCTCTCGCCCCCCATCTTAAGGAAATGGATCGTAAATGGCAGCCTCTGTTTGCCTACGGGATAACCGATGAAAGCTTCGCCGTAAACATGACCCGCTTCGCCGGCGGGAACTGGGGCTGGCCGGAGGCCCTTGTCCTCAATCATACCGCCAATTTTGCCTGGATCTTAAGCACCATGGCCGGCGGCTATACCGGTCAGTTCGTTCCGCCGGGGGCCTTCGGCATCGACTATGCCTTAACCGCCATGTTCATCTGCCTTTTGATCTTCCAGTTCAAGGATTATCGATTTGTTCTGGTGGCGGCCCTGGCGGGAATCCTGGCACTCTTTTTATCTTTCCTGATCGAGAGGGCTCTGGCCATCCTGATCGGCTCGTTTCTCGCCTCGCCGCTGGGGCTTTTCTTCCGCTGGAATTCCGATCTCAAGGAGGACCGATAAAGACCTTGGAATACGTTCTTCTATTACTGGGGATGGGGGCGGTCACCTACCTGCCGAGGCTTTTCCCCCTGGTGTTTCTCTCCCGACGGGAGCTTCCCCGATGGTTCCGGGGTTGGCTTGAGTTTATCCCCGCGGCGGTTCTGGGTGCCCTCGTTTTACCCCAACTGCTTCTTTCCGGCCCGTCCGGGAAGGTCTCTTTCCTTTGCCCTCATTTTCTGGCGGCTGTTCCCACCTTTCTTTTCGCCTGGAAAACCGCCTCCCTTGCGGGAACGGTAATAGTCGGCATGGGTTCATTCTGGCTTTTAAACCGGCTTCTGGGGTAGGTTGAACGTATCTGACTGAAAAAGGAGAGCTCATGACGAACAAATACCAGATTATCAAGGAGGCCTTACGGCTGGGTTTTGACGACATTGGATTCACCTCGGCGGAAATTTTCGACTCCCAGCTCGAAATACTGAAAAAAAGGCGGGAGCATTACGCCTGGACCGGCGAGGCGGGCTTCGATCTCGAGAAAGGGGCGGACCCTCTCTCCTGCCTGGCCGGGGCCAAATCTATCATTGTGCTTCTGGCAAATTACTTTACCGGTTCTTTTCCTCACCCGCTTTTAGGCCGGTTCGGCCGCTGTTACCAGGACGACGACCGGATGACCAAAGACGGGCTTTCCCGAAAGCTCAAAGGCTTTCGCCGTTTCTTAACGGAACAGGGAATCGAATCGGCGGTGCCGATGAATCTTCCCCACCGCCTTGCCGCCGCCCGGGCCGGCCTGGGGGATTTCGGCAAGAACTGTCTCTTCTACGCCAAAAGGGTGGCCAGACAGAGTTCCTGGATCATTCCCCTGGCTATCGTCGTGAACCACGAATTTCCCCCTGATGAACCATCCCCGAAGATAGGCTGCCCTGACTGGTGCCGGAACGCCTGCCTCGCCGCGTGCCCCACCGGGGCGCTGACGGGACCCCTCGAAATCGATCCCAGGAGATGTATCTCTTATCTGACCTATTTCGGCGCCGGACTCACCCCCCTGCCCTTGCGGGAACCGATGGGGATGTGGGTTTACGGCTGCGACCGCTGTCAGGAGGTCTGTCCCCGGAACACCCCCTGGCTCAATCAGGATTTGCCTGCAAATGTAAAGGTTCACGCGAAGGCCTCTGCCTTCGATCTCACTTACCTTCTCCGGATGGACCAGGAATATTTCGAAAAAAAGATCTGGCCCCACATGTTTTACATTGCCCCGGCGGACCGCTGGCGCTGGCAGATGAACGCCGCCCGGGCCTTGGGCAACAGCCGGGACGAAATGTACCTGGAGGACCTCGCCACGGCCCTCAAAAACGCCGAGCACGTAAACGTTCGCGCCATGGCCGCCTGGGCCATAGGGGCAATCGGGGGGGGAAAGGCCGCTGATCTTCTCACCCAAGCCCTGGCCGGCTCCGCCGAACCTGTCCGCGCCGAGATAGAAACGGCCCTCACCAAACTACACCGCTTAAGGTAACCAATGGAGCAAAGGCATCTGCGGGAACCGTTCACCCCCCCCATCTGGGGTCGCAATCCCCACCTGCAGACCATCTTCGGCAGTCTCAATATCCGGCTGAAGAACCCGAATCCGGTGGTCAACAGGGCTGAGGAAATGATCATCGAAACCGGGGATTCCCGGCTCCTGGGCTACTTCACCCCGCAACCGGCCGGTTTCGGACGGGGGTTGATCGCCCTGATCCACGGCTGGGAGGGGAGCGCCGATTCCACCTATATTCTCTCTACGGGCCGTTATCTCTATGACCAGGGCTTCCAGCTCTTCCGGCTGAACCTCCGGGACCACGGGGCAAGCCACCATTTGAACGAGGGCCTTTTTCACGGCGCCCGGCTTGAAGAAACCCGCCGGGCCGTGGCCGCAATCGCCGGACTGGCCGAGGGCAGGCCCTTTTACCTGATCGGCTTTTCCCTGGGGGGGAATTTTGCCCTCCGCATCGCTATAAATCAAGGGCAGGCGCCGATCGCCAATCTCCGCGGGGTCTTTGCCATAAGTCCGCCCCTCGATCCCTACCGGGCCACCCTGGGCATCGACCAGGCCCTGCCCCTTTACCGTTATTATTTCCTGGCGAAATGGAAAAAATCGCTCCGGATAAAAGAGACCCTCTTCCCGGATCGCTACAATTTCGCCGATCTATACAGGCTTAAGACCTGTCTGGCGATAACCGAGGCGATCATGCCCTGTTTCCCCGAATTCCCCACCTACCGGGACTATTTTCGCCGCTATACCCTGACCGCCGAGTCTTTTGCCTCTCTTTCGCTGCCCGTGACTATCTTCTCCTCTCTGGACGACCCGGTGATCCCCCCCGAAGAGGTCCTTGCCCTCCGGGAAAGCGATCTCCTTAAGATCAGGCTGGAGAAATACGGCGGCCATTGCGGGTTCCTTGACCCCTTTCCCGGCGGCTGCTTCTATGAAAGGGAGATCGCCCGGGCGATCGGGGAGGACGGGGTGTGATTGAGACACAGGAGATCCTGCAAGAGGAAGAGAAATTCATCACCCTGGTCATAGAAAGGCTCGGATCGGCCGCCTGCGATTTCGGAAACAGGATCGGAGATTTCAAAAGAGCAGGCGAGGGGCAGGCCGGGGTCCTTCTCCCCCTTTTTTTCCGGCCCTCCCCTGATTCTTCCCCCCAAGAGGGGGAATTCTTTTTTTACCTCTGCAAGCGCTCCTTAGCCGTCTCCCAGGCCGGGGACTTAAGTTGTCCCGGCGGGTTCCTGCGGCCCGGGCTGGATCGGTTTCTTTCCCTTTTCCTCCGCCTGGGAGCACCTCCCCTGACCTTCGGGAGACCCTATCGACTCGCCCGCAACCGAGGCAGGAAAACCTTCGGGGCCATTGCCCTGTTTCTCGCCGCCGCGGCCAGGGAATCCTGGGAGGAGATCGGGCTTTCCCCGGGAAACGTCTCCTTTCTTGGCCCTCTTCCCACTTACCGCCTCAAGCTCTTTAAACGGACCATCTTCCCCCTGGTCGGCCTGGTCAAAAAACCCTGGGAAATAGCCCTGAGCCGGGAGGTGGAAAGGGTCATCCAGGTTCCTCTTCGGGCCTTTCTGGTCCCGGAAAATTTCGCCCGGATCAGGTTTGAAGGAATCGAAGAGAAATATCTGCCGAGCTGGGGATCAGGAGAATTTCCCTGTTTCGTAATCGACGATTGTGGTAAAGAAGAAATCCTCTGGGGGGCGACCTATCACCTGATCGCCGGGTTCATGGGCAGTGTTTTGGGCCATAAGTTTCCCGAAAACGGCGGCAGGATTATAAGAAGAGCCTTAAGTCCCCACTATGCAGCGGGGAGGAAGGCTGCCCTCCGGGACGGGAGCAACAATGAATAAAACCAGACTGCCCCTGGATACGGTCGTCTTTGATTTCGACGGCACCTTGGGAAGGCTCAACATCGATTTTCCTCTGATGCGCAAAGAGGTCACCGCGCTCGCCTGCGATTTTGGCGTACCCCGGAACGGTTTTGAGAACCTCTATACCCTGGAGATGATCGCCCATCTCCGATCGCTGATAGCCAAGACAGACGACCAAAGGGGGGAGGAGTTTTCCCGGCTGGCGATGGAGGTCGTAACGAGAATCGAGGTGGAATCCGCAGGACAGGGAAGTCTTCTTGAGGGGACAAGGGAGATGCTACAGACCCTCAAGGAAAGGCGGATAAAGCTCGCGGTGGTGACGAGGAATTGCCTGGCGGCGGTTTCCGTGGTCTTTCCGGATGTTCATGCCTACTTCGGCCGGGCGGTGATCACCAGGGATTTCACCAGAAACGTAAAACCCAACGTAGATCATCTCCGGATCGCCTTGGCGGCCGTCTCGTCCCTTCCTGAGAAAACGGCG
>JBBIJM010000041.1:0-21891 GCA_037445955.1 Syntrophobacterales bacterium | reverse complement strand
ACCCTGACCTTGCGGGATGAAAAGGCCAGGAGGGAGATCACCGATGCCCAGGTACAGATGAAGGTCGTCGATCCGCAAGGAAAGGATCAGATCAAGACCCTCAAGTACGAGGGTGAAATGAAAAGCTATGACGCCTATTTCAATCTACCCGCCAAAGGCAGGTATCAGATGCTGGTCCTTTTCAAGATGGGAGAAAGAACGTCAAAAGCCGGGTTCTATCATGAAATCAAATAATTAAACCTGAATTAGTGGTATGAAGCCCCCTTAAAATTGACATAATACCTGACTTTATGAAATAGATATGATAGATTTCCTCTCATGAGAATGACACCTGGGAGGTGAAAATCAAGCGGAATTTATCATTAAAGAGGGCGACGAGAATTAGACCAGCCATTGCGGGTTGGCCTTGATCGGGGCGCTGCTTCATAGGACGGAACTGGGAGCAAGGGTCGATTCCACGATTCTTGCAGCATGTTGGTGTCATTTTTTGACCGTTTACAGCAGACAGCATGTTTTATGCGACGGATTCAGGAACCACTTAAAAATAACCACCCTCTGCGGTAACAGCGTGATCTCGCCGGCGATGATCGACCATTTCGTGGAAAAGATCAAGAAGGGGGAAATCACCCCGGAGGAAGCGGGGAAAAACTGGCGAAACCCTGCCCCTGCGGCATTTTCATTATCCCCAGGGCGGTGGATGAGCTAAAGATGGCTGCCGCCGAAAAGGTAACAGGGTAGATGAGCATCGCTGGAGAGAGACTGTTTTGACTGTTTCGGCGCCCGATTCCAACAAGGTCCAAAACCGCTGGGCCGTCTTGATGATGTTCATGGTGGCCCATGGGGTAAACGATGGATTTGCCTGGCTTATCCCGCCGCTGCTCCCGGCCGTCCGGGAGCATTTCCTGCTCTCCTATACGGAGGTGGGGGCATTATACACGTTTTTCAACTTCTTCGGAAACGTCCTGCAGGCCCCGGCCGCCTACCTTGTTCACTTCGTCCCCATCCCCGCCGTTCTGGTGGGGGGACTGGTCTGGTTATCCCTGGGGATGCTTCTTACGAGCTTCAGCTCCAGCTATGGATTCCTCTTGTGGATGTCGGCGGCAAGCGGGGCGGGGAAGGCGACGTATCATCCCCTCGCCCTGACGCTCCTGTCCAGGATTTTCGGCAAGGAATCCCTGGGGAGGGCGCTAGCCCTCCACTTGAGCGGCAGCGGCATCGGCCATGTAATCGTTCCCTTTCTGGTGGGTATTCTGGTGACCAGCTTCGGCTGGAGGCTGCCTATCCAGTTGTGGTCACTGCTCGGGGTGACCGTAGGGGTCGGCCTGTTTTGCTTCCTCCGAAAACATGGCGATAATTTTCAGATCCCGGGAAAGAAACTACGGCTCCCCTTCTTCTCCCGGAATATGGCCCTTTTTCTTCTGGCCATCTGCATCTGGGGAATCGCCCAGCATGGGCTGATGACGTTTCTCCCGCTCTTTCTGGTGGACCATCGAGGGTTCAACGTGGGGAGCGCCGCCGCCGTTTACGGTTTCATGGCCCTTTCGGGAACCCTCCTGCGCCCCCTGCTCGGGATGCTCATGGACAGGATGGGAAGGCGGAAACCGGTGGTGATCGGGGGTTATGTGATCGCCGGCCTGTCTATTCTGGGACTCTCGATAAGCGAGAATACGGCTCTGATGTACCTTTTCATCCTTCTGCTCGGAGTTTTCGCCTCCGGCCACGCGGGACTTTCGGATATTCTCATGATCGAAATGATCCCCTCGTCCCGGCGGGAAGAAACGCTCGGGTTTATTCTGTCGCTTAGGATGGGAGCGGCGGCGTTCTCGCCTCTGATTGTCGGTCTGTTTGCCGAGCGCCTCGGAATGATCACCGTCCTTGCGATTCTGTCGGTGTTTCCTGTAGTCACGTCGCTTTTGCTTTTATTTACGGAAGAAAAGTAGTCCCTTGATCTACGGCCCTTTCGGCATCACCCGGAAGGGCCGTAAGGATTCTCTCTCCGACCCTCCTTAAGGCACCAGGGCCTCCTTTAGGATCCCCAGCTCCGCCAGGATAGGCTCAAGGCGCCGTTTGGAAAGGAGGCGGTCCTCGTTGGAACGGGGCAGCTCGATATTGAGGGTCCCCCGGAAACCGACGGTCAGAAGCTTCTCGAAGACCCTTTTGAAATCGATCTTACCGTTGCCTACGGGGACATGCCGGTCTAAAACGAGATCGTTGTCGCTCACATGGGTGCTTACTATCCGATCGGGAAAGGCCTCGATAAACGACTCCGATCCTCCGGGAAGCAGACTCGCATGGGCGATATCGAGGGTGAGGCCGAAGTAGCGTGAAGGCAGGGCATCGAAAACCCGCTTCAGCTCCTCGATGGTCACGCCCAGATAGGCGATCTCCGCCTCTTCGTGGATCCTGTTCATGTTCTCGATGCCGATGGGAATCCGGTATTTTTCGGCCAGTTCCACAACCGGCGTATAGGTCCGGATCAGACACTCAAAAACGTGATCCATAAAGAGGCTGAAATGATAGCCGAAATGAAGAACCAGATACTGGGCCTCCATTTGACGGGCCAGCTCCACATAGTCCAGAAGATGCCTTTCGACCGCCTTCCTTACCGTCGGCTCTATCTCCGCGGCATTCACAAACGAGGCGGAGTGGAGGCCGTACTTTACCCCGGCCTGATCCCGGAGCCTCTTTAAGCCGTCGATCCGCGCCGGCGTCCATTTATCCAGGAAATTGCTCGGGTTGTTGCAACTCAGCTCGATCCAGGGGAAACCGCTCTCCTTGGCAAAGGGAAAGTATTCTTCCACAGGCCTCGGCCCGGCATTGAAACACAGCTTCATCAATATCCTCCTTTTTAGTTTTGTCCTCCCGGCCTCCCGCCGGGACTTTACCTGCGGGAAACGGTATAGAGGGGGGCCTTTTCCCGGAGCATCTCCACCGAACGGTGGGGATTATAGATACCACAGGCGCAGGGCTCCGCCAGGATCAAACTCCCCTCCCATTGGCTGATAAGACCCTTTTTCACCCTGCGGATCACGTCCCGGACCAGGTGCGGTGAGACGACCCCGTGGCCGCACATGGTGGTGAATTCCCGGATATCCGGCGGCGGCAGGCGGTCCGTTTTACCCTGGATCCCCAGGGAGAGGTTGATCATGTGGGGGTTCAGGCCCACTTCCTTGGCCATCTCCCGGACCTCGTCGGTAAGGCCGCTCACCATGATCGAGATACCCTGATCCGCCTCTTTCATCTTGATGAGGCAATCCTTCACCTCTTCCCGGCTCTTAAAGACGCTGTATACCCGGGTTCCTTCGGTGATGCTGCCCAGCACCTCCTCCGGCTTGACGCCGCTGTACATGTTTCTTCGGAGCGAAGTGGAGATCATGTTGACCGCCCCGGAGCTGTAAACCAGCTCTACCAGCCTCTGAATCCTGGGGACGCTTCCCTTGTAATTGAAGCCCCGGGCGGGATAGATAAAAAGGACATAGTCCCTCATCAACGAATCCAGCGAACCTTCTCGATGTAAACTGTGGGTCATTTCATGCGCTCCTATTCCCAGGCCCGGCCCAGGCCCATGTTGTGCTTGGCGTTCGGACGCCAGGTGAACCCTTCCGCTTCGATGTCGGCCAGCACCTCCTCCGGGATCGCCATATTCGGCCCGACCATGGTGAATACATCGAGGGTAAAAACGCTCTCCACCTCCCCTGCCGCTTCCCGTACCGTTCTTAAGACCTCCCGGAGCTGTTTTTTCGGGATCTGGAATTCGATAATCGCCGAAAGGACCCTCTCCCCCAGAAGCTCCTCCTTCAGATCGCCCGTAGTCTCGTCGGCCAGCATGGAATGGATCGGGTTATGGGGCTCGATCTTCCGGATGCCGTTTCGCGCCAGGACCCGGGATATCTTCTGGATGTCCCTGAGGGACATGCCCAAGGTGGGCCGACCCACCTCGATTCCCACCCCTACCTCGTCGGGGCCGACCCGGAGGGTCACGTCGTTGGTCTTACACTCCTCCGTCCCCCGCCCCTGGATCCCGGTCAACTGATGGGTGGAGGAAGGATCGCTGAAGTAGCGGCGCAAGGCCCGGGGGTATTGGTCTACCCCGTACGATTCGGCGATGGCGTCCACCGGACAGATCCCGGCGCGTTTACAGGTAAAACATTCGTAACACACTTCCTCATCGACTACGCTCTTGACTCCCCGGTACCGGATAGCCCCGGTGGGGCAGTAGGGCTGGCAGCGTCCGCAGCCGACACACTTCTGTTCATTGATGATCATAGAATTACCTCTTGGCTTATATTAGACAACCGAAACCCGGCGGTCCTGGGAAAAGGGGATGGCCCCGTTGAGTGTCAACCGGAGCAGACCCTCATAATGGCCGGTGATTTCCCCACCGACGGCCAGGCGGGAACGGAGCGGCCCGGCGGCGGAAATATCCCCGATCAGGGCGCCCCCCGCCAGACTCTTCTTCACTAGAAAAAGCTCCCTTAAGACTCCCTCCCCGGCCTGGGCGATAGTCTCGGCCTCGGCTGCGGGGGGACCCAAAACCACCAGGGGCAGACCGTTTACATCCAGCACGTTCACCCCGGTCAGATCCTGGTGCTCGTAAGGGGTCGTCCGGTAGAGATTGGCCGCGGCCAGCCTCCCCTGGGCCACCGCCTGAGGCCAGGTACTGGGACTTACCCTGGCTCCCTCCCGGGTGATAATGCAAGCAGCGTCCCCCGCGGCAAAGATGCGCCGATCCGACGTCCTTAAAGTAGAATCCACGGCAATCTTGTCGTTTGCCAATAAATCCCGGTCTTCGACGAACGACGTATCTGTTTCAATACCCGTCGCCACGAGAACCGTGTCACCTTCCAGCCAGTTGTTGCCTGCCTTGAGGGCGGCGATATCCCCGCCCTCAATCTTTACGTCCTCCAGGGGGGCGTTAATAGTTATTGAGATCCCCAGCCTCCGGAGGTGTTCCTCGACCAAACCGGCCGCGGCCTCCGAAAGGGCCCGGAGCAGGACATGGCCCCTCCTAACCACCAGATTCACCTCAAAACCCGCCTTGTTCAGATAGACGGCGGTCTTCACCGCCACGAGAGACCCGCCGAAAACGATCACCCGCCGATGATCCTCAAGCCAATCCTTGGCCTTTTTCGCCCAGGTCAAGTCACGCAAAGGGAATATCCCCCGGCAGGAGGCATGAGCCAGGATATCCGGAAGATAAGCCTCGCCTCCCTGGGCGAGGATCAGCCGGTCGTAGGGGAGGGTATCTCCATTGCTAAGGACGAGGAGGTTTCTTTTTCGATCCAGCCTCGTCACCCGGACGCCCGTTAAAACCTTCAATCCGGGATCTTGCGGTTGCCGCCAAAAAAATAGCCGCTCTTCCCCCAGAGCGCCCGTTAAAAATTGAGGGAGCAAGGCCCGGAAGTAGCCGATCTCTGTTTCCGCATCCAGGAGCATCACCGCCCGCTCCGGCCAGAGCCTCCGACAGGTCCTGGCCGCCTCGATCCCCGCTATGCCGCCACCGACTATGACTATGCCGGCCATGGTTTGATCACCATCCCTGTTCTCCTTCATCTTTTCAGGCCCCGATGATCCAGGCTAAAAAGTCCTCCCCGCCCAAGTCATGATCAAAATGGGTCAGGCTGCCGCCCAGCAGGGCCAATTCCTCCCGGAGCTGCCCGCCCGCTTTCTCGCTTCCCCCGAGGGGCAGCGGAAAAGCGGCTCCCACCTTTGTCCCCAAGGCGGCCAGCCCCACAAGCTGAGCCAACTCCCTCAGTTCTTTAACCCCGGTGAAACAGACCCCGGCAAGATCAGCCATCCTGTCTGCCGCAGCTAACGCCTCCACCATCATTTGAGGTCCCCGGCGGGGCTCAAGAACCGCCGCGGAAATATCTTGTTTGGCAAGCCACAGGGCCCCGTCGCCCCAGGAGGCCAGGCGGAAATCCTCACCTTGGAGCGCCTTGGCCAACTCCCCGGGCAGGTGGCCCAGGGAGCGGTGGACGGTATCCGAACCGCCCACCGCCGCCAGTCTTCCTCGAGGCGCCTCTCTTAAGAAGGCATCCAGATGCTCCCTTTTGACCAGAGCGCTTCCTGAGGAAACCAGGGAGGCCTCGGGGCAAAAGGAGGAGGCGGGCTTTGCCCCGCCTATCTTTTGCGCCGCTGCCAGAATCTCCTCCAAGGGAGCGCCGGCGTCTAAAATCGGGATATTGAGTTTCTCCGCCAGGGCCAAAACGGCGCTTTCAACCCCGGAGCCACTCACCAGGAGGCACACCTTGCCGCTCGCCAAAACACCCTCCGCCTCGCCGGTCGTGCAGACCAGGGGGAGGTAACCTTCCCCTGCGGGAATCCAGTCCCCAAGGGAGATCAAAGAAACCGCTGGATTTTTCCACCGGGCCGCCTCTTTCCCCAGGGCATTTACGCGCCCTTCCGGGATTTTTCCCATCAGGGCAATATAGATCCCGTCTCCGGCCAGAAGACCGTAGCCGGTTTTGAATTGCCTGGGAGAGGGTTCGCCGGAGCCTGTTTCGCCGGGCAGAAGGGATAGCACCCCCAGCCGGAGGATCAGACGGATCAGGTCTGGGGCAGATGCTCCGGGACGAGCCAGGAGCGCCGCGGCCATAAGGATATCCGCAGGGGATATGGGCCGGCCGCCGGTGTTGTTCTCCACCTTCTCCACCCTTGCCCTTAAGGCTGGAGGCCAGCTTATCTTGTCGGCGGGAAGGAACGCCTCCCCGGCCCAGGCCTCGAGGGTTCCCTGAAGAACGACTCGAAGCAGGAACGCCGCCGCCATCCCTTCTCGATTGAGCCCGCAGATCCCTTGAGCCGCCCCGCGGCCAAAGGGATCGATCCGACAGGGCCCTTCGAGGCACCCGATGGGACAGGAGAGACCCAGACGAAGAAAGCCGTCCTGGGGTTGCTGGCTTTCAAATCGCTCCCATTTCAGGGATAATCCTTCCCTAGCCGCCTTGAGAAGCAACTCCTGGCCCAGGGGGTCTACGGTTTTGAAATGTATCTTTTCCATAACGTTTTATTCTCCCAAATAAATTGACTTGCCCTTATCTTTTTTTGCTAAAGTAACAAACCATCTTCGGATTTTATTAACCCCTTGAGAATGTCCTTCCGTTTCCCCCGGCTAAGCCCTTCAATTCCCTCGGTATCCACGAGATTGAGCGCCTTCGTCGGACAGACCTCGACACAGACCGGCCTTTCCATATAGAGGCAGCGGTCGCATTTCAAAGCCACCTTCCTCTCCCAGGAGGGATAGATCACCCCGTAAGGGCAGAAGGCCGTGCAGGTCCAACAACCGATGCAGCGTTCCTCTTTTACCAGGACGATCGAACTTTCCCCGTCCCTGACCAGGGCCCCGGCCAGACAGGCGTCGATACAGGGGGCGCTTGCACACTGGCGGCACTGGAGGGGAAAGGCGGTAGTACCTGAGCCCTCGACCCGGATGCGAGCCTGGGGAAGGGGTTTCTCCTTTACCGCGGCCGCCAGGGTTTTCCCCTCGCTGCCCCGCTCCGCGGCGCAGAAAAGCTCGCAGGTCTTGCAGCCGGTACAGCGGTCCATTTGAATTCCGATTATCTTCATCAACTACTCCCAAATTGGATTTAAGTGGTTTTTCCGCGGTATCTGGCCAGGTAGCTGCGGATGATCGGCAGGAAAAGCGATAAGATGCCGATTATCATCAGGACCGCGGCAATGGGCCGGGTAAAGAAGATTTCCAGGCTCCCGTGGGAGATGGTGAGAGACTGTCTCAAGGACCTCTCCACCATCGGACCCAGAACGAGGGCGAGGATCATGGGCGCCGGGGGATATTTCATCTTTCTCATCAGGTACCCCAGGGCCCCGAAGAAGATCATGATCCCCACGTCGGCGATATTGTTATCCGTGGCAAAAACGCCGACGGTGGCGATGGTTATGATAAGGGGCATGAGGAGCTTGTAGGGAATCTTAAGCAGCCTCACCCACAGCCCGATCATGGGCATGTTTTGAATGAGGAGCAGGACGTTGCCGATATACATGCTGGCAATCAGTCCCCAGACGAATTCGGGATTCGAGGTAAATAGGAGCGGCCCCGGCCTGAGGCCGTGGATGATAAGGGCGCCCAGGAGCACCGCCGTGGTGCCAGATCCCGGGATTCCCAGGGTGAGCAAGGGGATCATGGCCCCGCCGGCGGCGGCGTTGTTCGCCGATTCCGGCGCCGCCACCCCCTCGATGGCGCCGGTGCCGAATTTTTCCGGATGCTTGCTCGCCCGTTTGGCCGCCGCATAGGACATGAACGAGGCGATGGTCGCCCCGGCGCCCGGAAGAACGCCTACGAAGAATCCGATGAAAGATCCCCGGATAATAGTCCGCCAGGAGTCCTGCCAATCCTGAAGATTGGGGAAAAGGGTCCGGATACGGATTTTGGTCTTTACAAACACCTGCTGCATGGGCTCTTCGATGTTTTCCAGGATTTCCGCCAGGGCGAAGAGTCCCACCGCCACGGCGATAAAGCCAACCCCGTCTAAGAGGTTCAGGGAGCCGAAGGTGAACCTGGCCACCCCGCTGATGGCGTCGATCCCCACGCAGGCGAAGAGAAGCCCCACCACACCGCTGATTAGCCCCTTGACGGGCGAATCGCCGCCTAAGGAGGTGACAAGGGTAAGCCCCATGAAGGTAAGGGCGAAGTACTCCGGCGGACCGAAAGAGACCGCGTAATTGGCCAGGGTCGGGGCGAGAAAGGTAAGGAGCAGGATGGCAAACGTCCCGCCGGTAAAGGATGAAAGAGCCGCCATCCCCAGGGCCGGCCCCGGCCGGCCGGACCGGGCCAGGGGGTGCCCGTCGAGACAGGTCATCACCGAGGCGGATTCGCCGGGAATGTTTAAAAGAACGGAGGTGGTGGCCCCGCCGAACATGGCCCCGTAATAGACCCCGGCCATCATGATCAAGGCGGAGGTGGCATCCATGCCGAAGGAAATGGGAATGAGGATCGCAACCCCCGTGGTCGGCCCGATGCCGGGCAGAACACCGATCAAGGTGCCAAACAGGGTACCCATGAAGCAGAAGAGAAGATTTTGCCAGGTGGCGGCTGTTTGAAACCCGGTGATTAAGTGATTTAATATATCCAAAGATACTACCTCCCTCGCATCAAAAACCAAGGAAATTCTTGGGCAGGCTGATCCCCAGAATCCACTGGAAAACAATCCAGAGGGCCGCGGCGGTTAAAACCGCGGTTAAGCTGGCCTTCGGCCAGCGCTCCCGGCCAACTGTCATCATCAGGAAGAAAACAAAAAAGAGCGTGGTTAAGAGAAATCCGCCGGGTTCCATAAGCAGGGTGAAGACGGTGAGTCCAAGAAGGATCGAGAGCACCGCTTTGAGCTTAGACCAGCCTGGAAACGCGCTCTCCCCGGCCGCCGGGGATGATCTTACGGCCATTACCATTAATAAGATTGCCAGAGCCGCCAGTAAAACACCAAGCCAAAAGGGGAGAAAACCGCTTCCCGGACCAAAGGTAAGGGAGGCGGGCATGTTTAGAGAATCCCAGATCACATAACCTGACAGGGAAAGAAGAACTACCCCGGTAATAAGATCCGCCTTTTTCACTTTCAGACACCTTTCATCCAGTCGCCCCGGAACAGCCCCGGGGCGACGCTGACGTGACTCAAGACAAAACCAATCCGCCTGATTCAGGCCTTCACTTCTTTTTAATCAGGCCCATTTCGTTCAAAATAGCCGCAAACTTCACATTCCACTCCTCGAGGAACCTTCCGAAGGTGGGGCCGTCCATCCAGGCCTCGGTAAGCATGTTCTCTTCGCAATACTTTTTAAACGTGGCGCTTCTGACATAACGGTGGAAGGCGTCCTCCAGGACCTTCCTGGCATCCGCCGGGATATCCGCCGGGGCCGCAAGACCGCGGTTCTGGACGTAAACGGCGTCGATACCCTGCTCCCTCATGGTGGGAACATCCGGGGCGCCGGCGAGCCGTTTATCCGAATAAACCCCGAGAATTCTCACCTTGCCGCCCCGGAAAAGCTCCAGGGCCTCGCCGGGATTGGCCACGGCCAGATCCACATGGCCGCCCAGGAGGGCCGCGTTCACCTCACCTCCGCTGTTGAAGACTACGTAATTGAGTTTTATCCCCGCCTCCTTCTCGAGCAGATAGGCGCAGATAGAATCGGACGACCCAAGCTGGGTGCCGCCCACGGTGATCTTCTTGGGGTTCGCCCGCGCCTCGGATATAACCTCCTTGACGGATTTAAAGCGGGAATTGGTTCTCACCATGAGCATGTACTCGTCGAAGGCGAAGTTGGCGATAGGGGTGAAATCCTTCAAGCCCACCGGGGTGAGGCCGATGAGGGGTGTGGTGAGAAAGCTGGTGACCGCAGTGACCATAAAATAGGGGTCCCTCTTCTGCCGGGCCACATAGGCAAAGGCGATGGCGCCGCTTCCGCCGGGCCGGTTCTCCACCACAACGGGCTGAGGAAGGAGCTTGTCCTTTTCAAAACCCGAGGCCAGGGTGCGGGCGAAGATGTCGCTCCCGCCGCCTGCGCCGGCGTGGACGATGATACTTACCGGTTTTACCGGGAAAGAGCCCTGGCCAAAGGCCAGGCCGACGGTAAAGGTGGAGATCAACAGAACAAATACGAATTCTTTCCAAATCCTTTTCATTTTCCTGCCTCCTTTTGGGATTTAAAGGTTGACGAATGATTTAAACTCCCTTCGCCCTGATAATATATCTGTTCAATCTGGATGTCGTAATGATGTTCGATCTCCCGGATCACCCGCTCGGTGTCCCGGCTTATCAAGGCCTCGACAATCCCGCTGTGAATGTCGAGCATGAGCTCTATCCGGCTTATGTCCTTTTGAAAATATTCCCGCCGCATCTTTATCCACAGGGGCTGGGTCGAAAGATCCAGGAGCCGCTCCGTGACCGCCTCGATCACCCGGTTCCTCGTGGCCCGGGCGATGGCCAGGTGGAACGCCTTGCCGTAGAGCAGATAATCCTCCAGGGTCCCTTCCCGCCCCCGGCGGCACTTCTCTTCCCAGGCCTCTTTGATGGCAAGCAGGTCCTCGTCCTGGGCGGTTTCTACGGCGAGCTTAGCCACACCTATTTCAAACGCCTTCCGGGCGAGGAGGTTTTCGTAAGGGCTGTCGCATTCTTCGAGAACGGAAAAGGTCTCTTTTATATTTTCTTCAGAACTTCCCGGGGCAGACACATAGGTTCCGTCACCCGGCCGGCTCTCCAGGATCCCGGCAATCTGCAGGGCGCTGATGGCCTCCCTGAGCGAGGGGCGGCTCACTCCCATCTGCTCCGCCATGATCCGCTCCGACGGGAGCCTGCATCCCACGGGGAATCTTCCCGCATTGATCATCATGAGGAGCTGATCCGCGATGGACGAACTCTTTTTTTTGAATTTGGCCTGGGTTACCTTCTCAAAGGCCATTTGATCGCCTCCAAAATTGGTCAGACCGGTCTGACTGGTAAATAACATCTACCCGCCGTTTCTCCCGGTGTCAAGGTTTTTTTAATCTTGACAGACGTCGATTATCTCAAATAAGCTTTGACCCAGACTATCCTCACCTTCGCTGCGTAAGGACGGCCGGTATTTTTTTCACGGAGGTTTACAATGTTTAATCTACACGGTATTTACGCGCCCATTCCCACGCCGTTTGAAAACAACAGGATTTCCTACGATCGTCTCGGGGAAAATCTCGATTTCTGGCTGGGATCCTCTCTTGCCGGACTGGTTGTCATGGGATCCAACGGGGAATTTGTCCTTCTTTCGCCCGATGAGAAGCAGGAACTGATCCGTTACGTCTGCCGGCGATCTTCCGGGAAAAAGAGGGTTATCGTAGGAACGGGAACCGAATCTACCGGGGAGACCATCCGGCTCTGCCAGGAATCAGCCGACGCCGGCGCCGACGCCGTTTTGGTTATCTCCCCCTGGTATTACAAGGATTCGATGACCGAGCCGATCCTGGAGAGCTTCTTTCTCGAGGTAGCCGATGCGAGCCCCCTGCCGGTAGTGCTCTACAACATGCCCCGAAACACCGGCGTCAACCTGTCGGCCAGGCTCGCCGCCAAACTGGCGAAACACCCCAACATTGTCGGCATCAAGGACAGCGGGGGAAACATCGTCCAGATTTCGGAGATGATCCGCCTTGCGGAAGGGGAAAACTTCGCCGTCTTCGCCGGCTCCGCAAGCTACCTGTTCGCCAGTCTCGCCCTCGGGGCCAAGGGGGGGACCCTCGCCCTGGCCAACATCTTCCCCGAGGAATGCGCCCGGGTGCAGATACTGTTTGAGGAGGGAAAAACTAAGGAGGCCAGAAATCTTCAGATGAAACTCATCGAAAGCAACCACGCGGTGACCGCCGGCTGGGGGATTGCCGGGCTTAAGGCCGCGATGGAGCTGATCGGCAAGTTCGGCGGCGAGCCCCGCCCCCCCTTGAAACCCCTGGGAGAGAAGGAAAGGGGGGAACTCCGGAAGATTCTTCTTAGGACCGGATTCTTCCCCGGCTGATCGGACGCAGAGGCGACGCCTGGGTCGCCCCCGCCATAAACGGTGTAATTTTAATGTCTGCCGATTGCGCTGATGGCGTTATTTGGATGTGGATAATACCGCAGGGGCAGACGATGAGTAAAATCCCCTGGGGACAATCCCCTGGGGAGATTCTCCCCTGCGCGGCTAGGGGGCTCCGGCTATGATATTTTAAAAAATTATCTAAAATTATCTAAAATTATCTATTGACAAACCCATCAAATTGAAATATCGCTGGCCCATAACCGCTACAAAATGAATCTCGAACACCATCGCCGTTGCCATCAGTGCTTTTCGGGGATAAGCGATTCCCCGCGACGGTTATTCCATATCTGAGCAAGTCTTATCTAGACTATTATATTTCAAAACTTACAGCCAATTGACACGCCTACCGGTGTGGCACGCTCCTTGAAGATGTCCTTCGTCTGCCTCGCGGCAGGAGGGCTGATCGGGTACTATCAGGCAGGATAGGATAAGGAGGTTCTATGACCGATGCTCTTGACAGGGTTATGCTTTCCGTGCGGGATATTCACATGTTCTTCGGCAAGGTGGCAGCCCTGGCCGATGTGACCATCGACGTGAAGGAAGGGGGCATCCACTCGATCATCGGCCCCAACGGTGCCGGCAAGACCGTCCTTCTCAACTGCGTAAACGGCCTCTACCGTCCTCAAAGGGGAACCATCCATTTCGAGGGTGCCGACTTAAGCGAGCTTAAGCCCCACCGCCGCGCCGAGCTTGGAATTGCCAGGACCTTCCAGAAACTCGAGCTTTTCCGCGGCATGACCGTCCTGGACAATATCCGTCTGGGCCGTCATATCCACCTTAAATCGGGCGTCATAAGCGGGGCTCTTTACCTGGGCAAGACCGCCCGGGAAGAGGTGAAGGCCCGGGAGTTTATCGAAGAGGAGATTATCGATCTTTTGGAAATACAGCACATCCGCAACAAGGTGGTCGCCATGCTGCCTTATGGGCTCCAGAAGCGGGTCGAACTGGGACGGGCGCTGGCCCTCAATCCCCGGCTGCTCCTCCTTGACGAACCCCTGGCCGGACTTAATCTCGAAGAGGTGGAGGACATGGCCCGGTTCATCCTCGACATAAACGAGGAGGAGCGCTGGAAGGTAACCTGCATCCTGGTCGAGCACGATATGGGCGTGGTCATGGACATCTCGGACCGGGTCTCGGTGCTCAACTTCGGCTACCTGATCGCCGAGGGGACGCCCAAGGAAATCCAGACCAACCCCGAAGTCATCAAGGCCTACCTGGGCGAGGAGGACATGTATGCCACAAGGAGATAATATCCCCGGTGAGGTGCTGAAAATAACCGAAGAGACGACCCTCCCGAAGCTCCTCGTCCATTCCGCCGCCCGGTTCGGCGATGACCGGGTGGCGATGCGGGAGAAGGAATTCGGGATCTGGAAGCCGATAACCTGGAGGCAGTATCTGGAAAATGTCCGTCATATCGCCCTGGGTTTGGTGGGTCTGGGATTAAAACGGGGCGACAAGGTGGCCATGATCGGCGACAACCGCCCGGAGGGGCTCTGGGCGGAGCTGGGGGTGCTCTCGGCGGGCGGGGTGGCGGTCTGGCTCTTTCAGGACTGTCTGCTCGACGAGGTGACCTACATCATCAACCATTCGGACACCCGGTTTCTCTTCGGGGAAGGCCAGGAGGAGGTGGACAAGGCCCTGGCGATCAAGGCCAACTGTCCCAACCTGGAGCGCATCATCTGGGATGATCCGAAGGGGATGCGCCGGTACGAGGAGGCGGAGCTGCTCAGCCTGAAGCAGTTGATGGCCTCCGGCAGAAAGCTCGCCCTTGAGGATCCCGGTCTCTTCGAGCGGCTGATAGACCAGGGCCAGGCCCGGGATGTGGCCCTCCTCTTCTACACCTCCGGCACCACCGCCCTGCCCAAGGGGGTTCTCCTTTCCCACCACAACATGATGACCATGGGGGAACACCTCATGGCCGTCGATCCCTGCTACCCTGCCGACAATTTCGTCTCCTACCTGCCCTTCGCCTGGATCGGAGAGCAGATGATGTCGGTCTCCTGCGGGCTCTCCGTAGGTTTTACCATCAATTTTCCCGAGGAACCGGAAACAAACCAGGAAAACATCCGGGAGATCGCCCCTAACGTCATGTTCGCCCCTCCGCGGATGTACGAACAGTGGACGAGAAACATCCAGGTAAAGCATCTCGACGCCTCGTTTTTAAAGCGGGGAATCTACAATCTCGCCATGAAGATAGGCTACCGCGCGGCGGACCTCAAGTTCGCCAAGAAGCGGCTCCCCTTCTATTTAAAGCTTTTCCAGCAGATCGCCTATCTTGCGGTCTTCAAAAAACTCCGGGATCACCTGGGCCTTGCCCACATAAGAAATGCCTATACCGGCGGGGCGGCGATGGGCCCGGATCATTTCCGGTTCTTCCACGCCCTCGGGGTGAATCTGAAGCAGATTTACGGCCAGACGGAGATTTCCGGAATCTCCGTACTCCATAGAAACGGCGATGTGAAGTTCGATACGGTGGGCACCCCCATCCCCCAAACCGAGGTGCAGATCACCGAAGAGGGAGAGATAATCTCCCGGAGCCCTTCGGTCTTTCTGGGCTACTACAAGAATCCCGAGGCGACCGCCAGGAGCCTGAAAGACGGCTGGCTTTACTCCGGCGATAAGGGGTTCATCGACGAAGACGGGCATCTGGTCGTCTTCGACCGAACCGCGGACGTGATGACCTTGAGCGACCAGAGCATCTTTGCCCCTCAGTATCTGGAAACCCGGCTGAAATTCAGCCCCTATATCAAAGACGCCTGGGTGATCGGCCATCTCAAACCCTGCATGACCGCCGTCATCTGCATCGATTATGCGGTGGTGGGCAAGTGGGCCGATGAGAAGAAGCTCAATTATACCAGCTATCAGGAACTCGCCCAGAAGCAAGAGGTTTACGATCTGATCGAAAGGCAGATCCGGGAGGCCAACAAGGGTTTGAAGGAGCCCGCGAAAATCAATAAATTCATAAATCTATTCAAAGAGTTCGATGCGGACGACGAGGAGTTGACCAGAACCAGAAAATTGAGAAGGGCCTTCGTGGAAAACCGCTACCGGGATATCGTCGCCGCCCTCTATGAAGACAGGGAACTGGTTCATATCGATACCACGATTACCTATGAAGACGGCCGGGTCACCCGAATCAAGACCGATCTTCACATCATGAAGGTCAAACTGGAATGAACGGGGTTCCTGCTTAAGCTTCCTGGATTGTCATTTTGACCGGAAGGAGAAATCTAAAATCAAGGAGGACAGGTGATGGAGCTTTTTCTTCAGGTTTTAATCACCGGCATCATGGTGGGCGGTATCTATGCCCTGGTGGCCCTGGGCTGGACCCTCATCTATAAATGTTCCGGGGTCTTGAATCTGGCCATGGGGGAGTTGGTTCTAATCGGGGCCTACACCTGTTTGAGTTTCTACCTCTGGGGTTTTCCCTTCTGGCTGTCTGTTCTCATCACCATGACCATCGGCTTCGTTTTGGGTCTCTTGACGGAGCGCCTGTTTCTCGACAGGCTCATCGGGGAGCCGATCCTCACGGTCATCATGGTAACCGTAGGGCTCTCGTTCTTCTTCCGGGGAATCGTCATGTTCATCTGGGGTACGGACACGGTGGTCTTCTCCCCTCCGATATTTCCTGCGGAACCGGTGAACGTGGGCGGGATCATCATCGGCCAGGTTTACATCTGGAGCTTTATCGCCGCTTTGGTTTTGCTCATTGTCTTCGTCAGCTTCTTTCAGCTTACCCGCTGGGGCCTGGCGATGCAGGCCACCGCGGATCAGGAAAAGGCGGCCCTTTCCCTGGGAATCAGCGCCCGGTTCGTCTACGCAACCGCCTGGGGCATCGCCTTCATCGCCGCCGGGGTGGGCGGGGCCCTTTTGGGGAACATCAACGGCCTTAATATCTCGGTAGGCTACCTGGGGCTTTTAGTTTTGCCCGCGGTGGTTCTGGGGGGACTCAACTCGATCCCCGGGGCCATCGTGGGCGGCATCATTATCGGCGTCCTGCAGAACTTAAGCGGGGCCTACCTGGACCGGTTCGTCCCGGGCGGGGTGAAGGACATCGCCCCCTTCATCTTTATGGTGATCATCCTCCTGTATAAGCCTTACGGCCTCTGGGGATGGGAAAGGATTGAGAGGGTATAGCCATGACATTCTTACCGAGCGGCGTCTATCACGAGAACTACCGTCAGGATCACGCCTGGTGGCAAACCAGATTCATCCTGTACAAGATGATCCTGCTTGCCTTCGTTCTCTTCTACGCCCTGCCGGCCTGGGGTGGTCTCTACCTGATCGGGGTGGCCATCTTGGTCATCTACACCGCCATGGGGGCCCTGGGGGTTCAGCTCCTCATCGGCTTCTGCGGCCAGGTCACCCTGGGGCATGCGGCCTTCCTTGCGGTCGGGGCCTATACCAGCACCCTCCTCATCCTCCAGCTCCAGGTTCCCTATCTCTTGAGCATCTTAATCGCCGGGATCACCGCGGGGCTCTGGTCGGTTCTCTTCGGCCTCCCTTCCGCCAAGGTCAAGGGGTTTTATCTGATCATGACCTCCCTTGCCGCCCAGTTCGTCACGGTGGATTTCATCCTGACCCAGTATGTAAGTCAGATCGGCGGCCGCGGCCAGGCCTTCTCCCTGCCCCCGGGGAGCATAACCATCGGCCCCCTGGCGATAGATTCGGACATCAAGGCCTATTATCTCGGGGTGATTTTAACGATAATCCTCACCGCCGCGGTAGCCAATCTTCTCCGTTCCCGGGTGGGGCGGGCCTGGATCGCCATCCGCGACAACGATATCGCCGCGGAGACCATGGGGATAAACATAGTGAAGTATAAACTTCTGGCCTTCTTCGTTGCGGGATTCATCGGCGGCATTACCGGGGCTTACTGGGTAAGCACCCTGGCCGCCCTGAGCCCGGAGCATTTCGTCTGGTTCTGGTCCCTGTGGCTGGTCGGGGTAATCCTGATAGGCGGCGTAGGGTCCCTCTACGGGGTCTTTTTCGGATCTCTCTTTATGGTCCTGATCCTGGAGGCCCTGAAATTCGCCATAATGCCCTTACTCCCCTACTATCCGGAACTTTCGATGAAATTCCTCTTTCTTAAGGAAGCGGCCTTTGGCCTGGCCATCTGCCTCTTTCTGATCTTCGAACCCAACGGCTTGGCCTATCGCTGGTGGCAAATCAAGAACTACTTCAATCTCTGGCCGTTTTCTTATTGATACAGGCAGGAAGATAAGTTTTCCCAACAGTCATTTAAAAAAGGAGGGGTTGACAATGAAAAAAAGATTTATGTGGGTTCTCCTCGTTGCGGCTATCTTCCTGGCGGGGGGATCGGCTTGGGCGCAGCTGAAGGGGGAGGTACGGATAGGCTCTCTCAACGACACCACCGGGGCCACCTCGGATGTAGGGAAGGACTACGCCATGGCGGTGGCGGAAGCGGTAGCCTACATCAACGACACCGGGGGAATCAACGGCAAGCGGCTCAGATTGTATCAATACGATTACGGCTACCGGATCCCCGAGGCGATCACCACCTATAAGCGATTCCGCGACTTCGACAAGGTGGTGGCGGTACTAGGCTGGGGAACCGGGGATACGGAAGCCCTCTCGCCCACCATAACCAGAGACAGGATGCCCTACGTTTCCGCCTCCTACTCGGCCCATCTAACGGATCCCAAAAAGACCCCTTACAACCTGTTCTATTCGGCCGATTACTCCACCCACGCCAGAGGGGCCATTACCGCCTGGTTTGACCATGTCTGGAGAAAGGATCCCCGGTTCAAAGACAGGCGGGACAAGGGAGAAAAACCGCGGTTTGTCTGTTTTTACGCCTTCCCGGTACCCTATGCCAGCGCCCCCATCAAGGCGATAAAGGATCAGGCGGCGCTCCTGGGGTTTGAAGTAGGGCCGGATCAGGACGTCCCGCTCACCGCCCTCGATACCAAGAGCCAGGTCCTGGCGGCCAAGGCCTTTCGCCCGGATGTGGTCTGGCACGGCAACACCACCATGTCCGTGGCCACCGCCCTGAAAGATTCCCTCGCCTTGGGTCTGGGTGCCGACCATCTCTCCAACACCTACGGATACGACGAAAATCTCGTCCGCCTCGCCGGACCGGCCGCAGAAGGCGTGATGGGAATCGCCCCTTCCGCCTTTTTCGGCGGCAAGGCCCCCCTTATGGAAACCGTCCTGAAATACGCCAAGAGGCTCAATCCCGGCGTTCCTCCTGAGAAACGGCTCATCCATACCACGAAGGGCTGGGGAGCCGTGCTGGTCCTTGTCGAAGCCTTGCGCATCGCCGATAAGGCCGGGGATCTCAGCGGCCCGGGTATCGTCAAGGCCTTCGAGACCTTCCGGGACAAGGACCTTGGTCTCGGGGGAGCCCCGGTGACCTATACCGCAACGGATCACAGACCGGCCTCGGCGGCCCCGGTCTACCGGATAGAAAAGGGCAGGTTTGTTCTCGTTGAAATCGTCGATTTGAAGAAACGCTGGCCGGAAAAGTGGGAAAAGGAGTGGCTGGGCTGGTAATCCCGGCGGCTAAATGAGCCAAGGAGGTAAGTCCATTGACTGGCGAACCGATACTCAAGATAAACAGCGTCGAGGTCAAATACCACGAGGTGATCCTGGTCTTAAAGGGGGTTTCGATCTCCGTTCCCCAAGGGGGGATCGTGGCCCTCCTCGGGGCCAACGGCGCCGGAAAAAGCACGACCTTAAAGGCTATTTCGGGACTCCTGAAACACGAAGACGGCATGGTTACCGACGGCAACATCGTCTTCATGGGGGAGAGGATCGACCGGAAGACCGCCGAGGAAATCTCCCGGATGGGTATCATCCAGGTGATCGAGGGACGGCTGGTCTTCGAACATCTCACGGTGGAACAGAATCTCATCGTCGGCGGCCATCTGCGCCAGGATAGAAAAGCCATAAAAAACGGTCTCGAAATGGTGTACACCTACTTCCCCCGGCTGAAGGAGAAGAGGAACGAGACGGCGGGTTTCGTAAGCGGCGGGGAACAGCAGATGACCGTCGTCGGCCGCGCCCTCATGGCCAACCCCAAGCTGATGCTTCTTGATGAACCGTCCATGGGCCTGGCCCCGATGCTTATCGGGGAGATCTTCAACATCATCAACCGCCTTCACGAAGAATCAAACATCTCGATCCTGCTGGTCGAGCAGAACGCCAAGCTCGCCTTAAGCGTCGCCCCTTACGCCTATGTCCTGGAAAACGGCCGGATCGTTATGGACGACACGGCGGAGGAGCTCTCGAAGAATCCGGATATTAAAGATTTCTATCTGGGCCTTACCGATCTGGGCACCAGGAAGAGTTTCCGGAACGTCAAACACTACAAGAGAAGAAAACGATGGCTCACTTAAAGGGAGGATCTATGAAAAAATTAATCACCGTAGTCATTGCAGCCATGTTCTTCCTGATCTCGGCGGCGGCATCCTTGGCGACCACCGGGGCGGGGAAGGCAAAACCACCCAGCCCCAAGAAGGACGCGCCCGCCAAAGTAGAGACCCTGAAGCCCCCGGTAATCAAACTCGACCGGGTGGAGATCGGCAGCTACTGGGGATACTATTTCGACGCCCCCAACCGGCGCGGCGCCCCCCTCGTTTTGGCCTTTGTCTTTTCCATCGAAAACCCCAACAAGGCCTCAGTCATGCTGGATGATCTGAAATTCACCGTCGCCTTCGAGGATTTTGAAGTCAATACGGTAATGTATTACGACGATAATCACGTTCCGGGCCTTGCCACCGACTACCTCAGGATCTATGTGGTTCAGGACGCCTTTATCATGAACGGCCTCCTTCTGGTCACAAGCGGCCATAGACTGCTGGAGATGAACGTCAAGTCCACCGAGCTGCTGGAGAAATGGTGGAAAGGGGTGGAAGATTTCAACTTCCCCATCTCTGTAAGAAACGGGACGGCCAACTTCGAAGGACCCGGCGGCAAGAATATCCTGGTGTATTTTGAAGGGGTCTTCCCGGGGAAGTAAGAAATGGAGCCTCACGAAAAAGACAGGGCCGCCGGGATTCGGTCTTGTCTTTTTTTGTTTTATTGACTATTGCAAAATATCAGAGCGAGGGCTCGCCATGAAGAAAAGGGAACGCACAAGAGGATATTTCAACGAGAAAGTTGAAACCGCAAGCCCCTCGGAGCGGCGAAGGTATCTGAATCAGAAGCTCCGCAAAATCGTCCGCCACGCTTACGAAAATGCGCCGGCGATCAGGAAGAAACTGGATCTGGCAAAGGTGGCGCCTAAGGATCTTAAAACCCTGGCGGACCTCGAAAGAATTCCCGTCACCGCCAAATCCGAACTAGTTGCCCTGCAGAAAAAGAAGCCTCCCTTCGGGGGGTTCAACGGGGTCCCGCCGGAGGAGATGCGGCGGATCTTCGCCTCGCCCGGTCCGATCTATGAGCCCGGGGAGATGGTATACGACGACACCCGCTGGGCTCAGGCCCTCTACGCCGGAGGCTTCAGGCCGAAAGATCTGGCCCAGGTCACCTTCGGCTTCCATTTAACCCCCTTTGCCTTCATGCTGGATGAATCGCTGAAAATGCTCGGCTGCCGGGTCATTCCCGCCGGCTTCGGCAATACCGAGGTCCAGGTGCAGCTTTTGAAAGACCTGAAGGTAACGGGCTTCCTGGGAACGCCCAGTTTTTTAAACACCCTCCTGGAGAAGGCCCTGGAGCTGAATTACAATCCGAAGAGAGACTTTGCCTTGGAGGCCGCCTTCGTCGCCGCGGAGATGCTGCCTGAATCCTTGAGAGAAAAACTGGAAACATCCTTTGGATTAATGGTGCGCCAGAGCTACGGCACCGCCGACATAGGCTGCCTCGGTTATGAATGTGTCGAGAAAAGCGGAATGCACATCCCCGACGACTGTATCGTCGAGATTGTCGATCCGGCCACCGGCAAACAACTGGGACCCGGGGAAACGGGGGAGGTGGTCGGCACCTGTTTCAACAGGGTCTATCCGCTGATCCGTTTCGGAACCGGCGACCTCTCTTACTATACCGAGGAACCCTGCCCCTGCGGCCGGACGACGGGCCGCCTGGTGAAAATCCTCGGCCGCCTCGACCAGCTCACCAAGGTGAAGGGGATGTTCATCCACCCCAATCTGGTCGAGGAGGTGGCCAGGAGGTTCCCGGAGATCTGCCGCTGCCGGCTGGTGGTGACGAGGGAGGCTCATCAGGACCGGATGGTGTTTGAAGGGGAACTGGCTTGCCCCGTGAGTGATCCCCAAACCCTGCTGGACAGGATCCGGGGCGCCCTTCAGGAAATCCTGCGCCTCCGGGGTGAGGTTGCGATCCTGTCCCCGGGAACTCTCCCGAAAGAAGGCAAGATCATCGAAG
>JBBIJM010000040.1:0-22100 GCA_037445955.1 Syntrophobacterales bacterium | reverse complement strand
GTAAAAGATGTTGTCCCCCAGCGCCAGACAGACCCTGTCCCCCCCGATGAATGGCTCGCCGATCAGGAAGGCCTGAGCCAGGCCGTCGGGGCTCGGCTGCCTGCGATAGCTTAAGTTCAGCCCCAGATGGGAGCCGTCTTGAAAGAGTTCCTCATACAGGGGAAGATCCCGCGGGGTGGAGATGATCAGGATGTCCCTGATTCCCGCGAGCATGAGCACCGAGAGGGGGTAGTAGATCATCGGCTTGTCGAAAACCGGCAGGAGCTGTTTGGAGATCAGGGTGGTCATGGGGTGCAGTCTCGTTCCGCTGCCCCCCGCCAGGATTATGCCTTTCATGTAAGATGCTCCTTGAAACCTGGAGTATTTTTTTTCTGCGCCTCTTGCTCATCTCAATCTATCGGTACCACTCCGGGAGACCCGGTCGGGGGGTAGCCCGCCTCTAGCCCGAGCCCGCCAGGCTCTCCTTGATCCGCCCGGCTATGACCTCCACAGGCTCCCCTAAAAGGCGCCCCAGCGGAACGAGATTCAGGTGGTCGTCTTGCCACGGGAGGTTGTATTCGTTGACCAGATCGCGAATATCGTTGTAACGATAGCCGAGAAGGGACATCTTCTTCTTAAGGGAAAGGTTCTCGTTAAAGGTTACGTGCAAAAGGAGGAGATGTCTTATCACCGGCCTGTGATTGTGAAGCGGGATGATGACCAGGGGCTTTCCGTCCGCTGCCCCGTAGCCGACATGGATCCGTCCGGTGGCCACAATAGTCCTCTTGGTTCCCATGAGGGTCTTGGAGGTTTCGGTTCGGGATTTCATCCCCAGGGCTGTCCCGCCCTTCTTTACCACCGTAATGGCGGTCTCGGCGGCCGGGTTCCCGTCCTCATCGAGCCTGTCGATCTCATAGAGGGTGTAGCCGGAAATGGCCGACAGGGTCGTCTGAAGCCGGACGGCCTCCAGAATGTTCTTGCTCAGGATATCCTGGGGGGAAAAGCCCAGTTCTTTCAACAGGTCAAAGATCACCCCGGCGAAGGGCTCCTCTTTGCGGCTCGTTCCCACGGTTACCGTTTTTGCCTGGTGCCGGATCGAGTCTATGGGCCGGGAGAGTTCATCAACCCCTCGGCCCAGGACAAAATCCAGATAGTCAATAGGGGAATCCACCCCCTCCCGGGCGCTGAATTCCTTCCAGAAATCGTCCAGGGGAAGTTTCCCGGCGGCGTATTTGATGAGGAGGGTGAGGTCCGAGACCGTTCTGACCTGGGAGAAGGAGAAGGAACCCACATTCTTGCGGCTCTGGAACAGGGAGTTATAAGCCTTGGCCATCTGTCTTAGCCTTACGTCCTCCAGGCGCTCGTTGAGGCTCAATCCCTCCCTCTCCTGCCTTGCCATGAGGTTGTTTAAACTGCCTCGAAATTCCCTCAGGAACAGGGCGTCTTCATCGATCGCGCGGGCGGCGAAATAGCCCCAGAGATGACCGGCAAAGGTGTTCAAGATAACCGGGAGAAACGAGGAGGCCCTGGGCAGGGGGATTACCGTATCGGCAATCCCGTTGAACCGCTCCTCTCCGGCGTCGGCGAAAACCACCACCGAGGCCTTGTGGGCCTTGAAGATCGCCACGTCCTTAACGACGTCCCCCAGGACCGACTCGGGGCTCCCCGCCGCGCAGACCAGGATGAGCGGTTCCGTCGAAAGATCGATGTGTTTCTTGTTCTCCACGATATCCGCGGCGATGGTCATGTAGCACAGTTCGCTCAGCTTTATCCGGATCTCGTCGGCGGCATGTTTGTTGGGACCGCTGCCCAGCACCGCCCAATGGTCCTTTTCCCGGGCGAGACGGTTTGCCGAATCGGCGATCTCGTCCCGACGATTCAAAATCTCCTTAAGGAGCCCCGGTGTCTCTTCCAGATTAAGAAGTTCCCGGGCGATCTGCTCATCGGGCAGGGTTTTGAGCAACTGGGCGATCTTTAAGGCCAGGATGCCCCCGGCTACTATCTGGGAATAGAAGGCCTTTGTCGAGGCGACGGACATCTCGATATCCCGGCCGTCGCTGGTATAGAAGACACCGTGGGCCTTGCCGGTAATATCCGACTGCCGCCGGTTGACGATTGCCAGGATGGTACCCCCCCGTTCCGAGGCCATCGCTACCGCCCGGTTGGTATCGGTGGTGGTTCCCGACTGGGTCACGGCAATTACCAGGCTGTCCTCCAGGTTGCCAGGGAGAAAGAAGCCGCTGAATTCGGAAGCTAAGAGCCCCTCGGTTTTTATCCCCGCCTGCCCCAGAGAGCGCCGGAAGGCATCGGCGATGACGTTGCCCGCCACCGCCGCGGTCCCGTGGCCGATAACGAAGATGTTTCTAATCCGCCCCGAGGTGAGGGCCAGCTCCAGGGTTTCCGGGATAATATCCCGTCCGAGGGTGAAGCGGACCTCCTTGTCGCCCTTATCCCGCAAGATGGCATACTTGCCCCGGAGGGTCTTTTGGACCGAACCTTGGGCTTCGGTAATCTCCTTCAAGAAATAGTGGGGGTAGGCCCCGCGGTCGATATCCCGGGTGGTTATCTCGGTCTTCCGCAGGCTCCCCTCGTCTATCGGTGCCGGGGATCCGTCGTAATGACATGATGTTATCCCGGCGAGGCCCCCGGATGAGTCCTGATCGACAATGCAGATCTGGCCCGGGCTGCCCCCCTCAGGCGGCGTCAGCTCCCCGTTCATCTTAAGGAAGACGGAGGCGGTTTCGACGAGGCCGTAAACCTCCGAGGAGAAGATATAGTGGTCCGGGGCCAGCCCCAGGTAAAGGGATTGACCGGAGCCCCTCAGGGCCAGATAGGTCTTGTGAGGTTCGAGGTTGCTTTTCATGACGATGGCATAGGAGCCTTCGAAGTCGCCTGCCGCCTTCCGGAAGGCCTCTTTAAGAGCGAACCCGGCCAACAGGTAGCCTTCTATTGCCAGGGGGACGATTTTCGAATCCGTTGTCACCTCGGGGGAGACGACCAGTTCCTTCTCAAGACGGGCCTTGAGTTCGAGGTAATTGTCTATGTCGCCGTTGACCATCGCCGAGATAGACCAATCCCCCGTCCCGTAGCGGGGGAACCGTTTATTCCTGTCACCCGGGTCTTTGCCCTCTGGGAGAAGGGAAGAATAATTGTTGAGGGGGTGGCAGTTTTCATCATTGATCGCCCCGACCGAGGCCCAGCGGGTATGGACGAGGGTTGATTCAAAGCGGGCGGAACTCGAGGCGAATTCGGCAAGGATTCCGTCTTGCCGTATCGTCTCCCTGAGTTCCCGCACATTTCGTCCCAGCTCCCCGACGATGGAGGAGGTCTTATAGGTGAAGGTCGCCGTTATTCCCGCGGACTCTCCCCTTTCCCCGGGACAGGGGGCAAGATTTAGGGAAAGATTCTTGAGTTCCCCCGGGTTTTGCCTCTTAACGAAGGCCTCGGAGAGCCCCTTTCCCTCGAGCCTTTTTTTGATCCCCTCCAGGGCGTTCTTCCCGGTCAGAACAAAGGACGCCTGGAGACCCGCCGAATCCCTTCCCCGCACCTCGAGCCGGTCCAGGCTGCACAAAAGCAGGTTCATCTCCCGGTAGCGGGGGAAGGCTTGAGGCGACAGGTCTCCCGGATTCTTCCCGCCGGCCAGGGTGGAAATCCGCTCGATATTCTCAAGCAGGTCTTTCTTGAGGATCCAGGCGAGGTCCTTGAGGATAAGCAGCCTCCTTGAGATGATCTCCATAATCTCGGTGGCCAGGATCATCCCCCCGCCGCCGATCAGGGCCTCCTCCTGCCTGATCAACAGGTCGATCTCTGAGGAAAGGGCGGCCAGGTGCGCCTGCCCGTCCGGGGAATAGAAAAGCTCCTGGTAACGGCTGCCCTGTTTGAGCCCTTCGATCCCCTCGGCAAGTTCCTTCAAGGTTTCTTCCCCGCCCAGATATAAAGCGGGAAGTTTGCCCGGGGCAAGGGAGGCCAAACCGAGACGGCTTACGTCTTTAAAAAGTTCCAACAACCGCCGATGGTCCGATTTATCCGCTGCCGGCGAGGCGATTTTGATCGCCAGGAATCCCGCCAGGCCGCAAGAGAGGACGTTTTCCCAAACGGGAAAGAAGATGAGCGCCGGGGCCTTGATCCTCTCCGGCGTTACGGAAAAAAATATCCTGCCCTGCCGCAGGAACGCTGCTAATTTTGCCGCCTTTGACCAGAAAAGCATTTTTCCCCTCAAGAGGCTATCATTTGAGTCCGGGAAGATAGCCGTTGGAATTGAAACCATTTTCCCCCTGACAGGCCGGAAGAATCTTCCCGGCATCGACGAGGAGTTTTTCGACTATGCAGCCAAGCCACTTACTGCCGATCGATACCATCTCCGGCGGGAGACCCCGGATGACGGCCAGATAGTCCCCTTTCCCCTGGCGCAGGGTCTCTATGCCGGTTAAGAACAGTTCCCGGTCTTCCAGCCCGATCTTCCCTTCGCTTCCCCCGGTTATAAGGGCGGCGATCTTCTCCCAGTTTTCCTTAAGTTCTCTTTTCTGAATCCTCAAGAGTTCCCCTTGAGATGAGTCGGCCGGCTCCCCGTCTCCGGGGGTAGGCAGCCGGCGGGCAAGATCGGACATCCGCCGGATGCGCTCGGAGATGTTTTCGTCAAGAACCTTAAGCGCCCCGGCAAGGAGCTTGTCGCCGTGAAAATACGAGGGAAAGAAAAGGCTTCTAACCTGAAGATACCACTGTCTTAAGGCCAGGAGGTTTGCCAGATAAACGAGGTTGTTGCAAACGATCCGGGCCAGGGCGCCATAGCCGCCCCTCCGGTACGGGCTCTTTCCCTCCCGGTCTCCGGGGGGGATGAAAGCGCCCTCCGGGCAGTCTTTTCTGATGATTGTGCCCGCCGCGGAAATCACCCCGTAGCCGATTCGGGCAGGCCCGACAATTCCCCCCTGACCCCCGAGAAAGATGACCTTCTCCCGGAGCATGACACCCCGGGGGACATCGCCGATGAGGGAGGGGGTCGCCTTGTCCTGATTGGGGGTGTAGTTGAAGTGGATGAAGGAGCTTCCCACCTCGCTGTGGTTCTTCTCATCGGTGCCGCCGGCCATGAGACAGTCGCAGAAATTGATCAGGCTCCCCAGGGTGACAAAGGGAAAAAGGATCGTCTGCTTGAGACCTGCCGTATGACCTGCCCGAACCCCCTCTTCAAGCAGGCAGCCCTCCCGGATCTGGGCCCCGGAGGCGAACTTAACCTGGGCAAGAAAGACGGAAGACTGGAAAAAACCGCCCCGCAAATCGGTTTCCGGCCCGATCAGACAATCCACCGCGGTTACCGGGGCCTCGTATCCCAGCCGGACCCCGGGGGAGATCAGGGTGTCCGGACCGGATATCCTCGTGCCCGGGTGGAAGACAACCCGGGTCCCGGAGATCCTCTCCGGATCGACCTCGTTGCCGATCTCGACGGAATAGGGGTTGGGAATCACCACCCCTCTGGCCATCAGGGTCCTTACCTTGAGGGGGATCGCCGCCCGCCCCCCTCTGGTGTTGTTTCTGACTGCCGGCTCCCCCGTCCTCATCGCTCGCTGCCGTCAAGACCGAATTTGTGAAGTTTTTTTTGCAACGTGTTCCTGTTGATCCCAAGAAAGAGCGAGGCGGTGGTTTTGACGTTGTTGGAGCGGCGCAGGGCGATCTTGAACATGGCCTGTTCCGTGAGGTCGATAACCTCTTCGTAGATCCGGCTTTTTTCGCCGTCCGGGAGGCGGAGACAATCGATGAGTTTCTCCAGTTGACCTTCGAGGACCTCGGCCAGAGGGGAAGACGCCTGCTGCCTTGCCGCCGGTTCCCGCGGGTTCGTTTTCCTATTCATATGGGCAAAACTTTCCTGATCAAAAGGGAATACTCCATTAAGAATCGATAAGCTTAAGATATATCAGAAAGGCGATTATCACCGCCGCCATCCAGGCCGCAACCACCGGCAGGAGATTGAATCTCGGTTTTTCCAGGTCGGCAAGGGCTTCTGCCTCAAGCCTCTCCGGGGCAAGAGAGGTCGAAATCCTCCGGATCAGCTGGGGGAAGTTTTCGTAGCTGTTCGAGATGATGTGGAAGCCTTTGGTCGTCGTTAAAAGGAGGTAGGCTTTCGTTTTGAACGTAAGACCCCCGGCGAGGGTAATCTCCGGCCAGGCAAGCTCCCGGCGGCGAAAAAACTTCCAGATCACGATCCTGTTATCGTCAACGACGATCCTTCTTCCGGCAAGATCGACAAGAACGGGCAGATTGATCAGGAAAATGACCAGCAAAACCCAAAACTCGAGGTGCCTTCCGGGGGTCATTGACATTAAAATAAGCGGCACCAGAGAAGAGACTGCTATTCCAAAAGGAAGGAGAAATGATCGCCTGATTCGATAGGTATTAGGATGCATGAATACTACCGCAAGTCCCTTTGAAAATCGCTTCGTCCGCCCTGTTTGCTGATTAACTGGATATCGCCGATGGTCATTTCCCGGTCCACCGCCTTACACATATCGTAGATGGTGAGGGCGGCGACGGCCACGGCGGTTAAGGCCTCCATCTCCACCCCTGTCGGCCCCAGGGTCTTGGCGGTTGCCTCAATGGAGATCTCTCCGCGCTTCCGGTCCGGGGAGAAGGAAATCGCCACCTCGGTAAGGAGCAGGGGATGGCACAGGGGGATAAGCTCGCTTGTCTTCTTGGCCGCCATGATCCCGGCGAGCCTGGCTGCGGCCAGAACGTCACCCTTGGGGGCCGTTCCCCCGGTGATGAGAGCCGCCGTTTCCGTCTTCATCAGGATCATCCCTCTGGCCCGCGCCTGGCGAAATGACGGCTCTTTCTCCGTCACATCCACCATTTTGGCTTTGCCCATGGAATCGAGATGGGTTAGTATTTTCCTTGCAGCCATGGCAGGTCTTCCTCTCCGGGTTGGCGGAACTGAAGCTACCATATGCCCTACCCCCCGTCAAGGGGGGATTATCCGGGGCTTGAAGGGGCGGTTCTTTTGACCTAAATCAATGATTGATAGCTCTACTTGCCTAAGGCGTGAATACCCTTGGCGAATTTTCCGGGCCGGCTGATGCTTGCTGCCCTTAGAGACCGCCGCCTGCTTCTGATGACATGAGGAGCAGGTGGCCTTCAGATCCTATCTCGCCCGCTTGCGGGGGTTGTGGCAAATCCTGCGGATAATCCCCGGCCCGGACCCTGTTTCCAGAAGTTACCCTCAAGCAGGGGGGCGGGGATTCTGGGGATCCGGTCCGGTCCGGGGATTGCGGTGTCCTATCTGCGCAGAATCGCCTTCAGGTCCTCCTCGGCGCTGCCGATGGGCTTGATGTCGAAATTGTCGATGAGAACCTTAAGCACATTGGGGGTGATAAAGGCCGGAAGCGACGGCCCCAGACGGATCCCCTTTATCCCCAGATGGAGAAGGGAAAGGAGAATCGACACCGCCTTCTGCTCGTACCAGGAGAGGATGAAGGAAAGGGGCAGGTCGTTCACCCCGCAATTAAAGGCTTCCGCCAGGGCCGAGGCGATAACGACGGCGGAATAGGCGTCGTTGCACTGGCCCACATCAAGCAGCCGAGGGATGCCGCCGATTGTCCCCAGATCCCGATCGAAGAAGCGGAATTTTCCGCAGGCCAGGGTGAGGATGACGGTATCTTTCGGGGCCTTTTCCACGAATTCGGTGTAGTAGTTCCTCCCGGGCTTGGCCCCGTCGCAACCCCCCACGAGGAAGAAGCGGGAGATGGCCCCGGCCTTCACCGCCGCGATGACCTGGTCGGCTGCGCTTAATACGGCGTTCCTCCCGAAGCCGGTAAGGACGGTCTTGCCGTCCTCGCCCGCGGCGAATCCCGGCAGGGCGAGGGCCCGGGCGATGACCGGGGAGAAGTCCTGGCCGGCGATGTGGACTACCCCCGGCCAGCCAGCGGGGCCGCAGGTGAAGATGTTGTCCTTGTACTCCTCCCGGGGCCGCTGGATGCAGTTGGTGGTCATGAGGATCGCCCCGGGGAACCGGGAGAATTCCGCCGCCTGGTTCTGCCAGGCGGTTCCGTAATGGCCGGCCAGATGGGGATATTGTTTGAGCTTGGGATAGCCGTGGGCCGGCAGCATCTCGCCGTGGGTATAGACCTCGATGCCCTTCCCCGCGGTCTGCTTAAGCAGCGCCTCCAGATCCTTCAAGTCATGGCCGGAGATGAGGATCGCCTTGCCCTGTTTATGCCCCAGGGAAACCGGGGTGGGGACGGGATGGCCGTAAGCGGCGGTATGGGCGGCATCGAGGAGCTCCATGGCCCTGATATTGATTTCCCCGCACTTAAGCGCAAGCCCCACCAGATCGCCTTGACCCAGGTCCTGCCTCTGCAGGGCCGCCAGGGCATCCTGGATGAATCCGTAGACCGCGGGATCCTCCTGCCCGAAGGCGGCCGCATGGCAGGCATAGGCGGCCGCTCCCCTCAGGCCGAAGAGGAGGATATGTTTGAGCGACAGGATGTCCGGATTGTCCGCCGGGAAGGAGTTGATCCCGGTCTCTTTCCCCTGGGCCTCAAGCCCCGCGGTTGACCCCTCCGGTTTAAAGAAGGCGGGGCCGGCGGGGAGATCAATGGCGATGCCCTTTCCCTTTAGTTTAGCAAGCAGGTTCTCCCTCAGGGAGACCGTCTGCCGGATCAGGGCGGCCAGCCTCTCCTGATCGAAATCCACGTTGGTCAGGGTGGCAAACGCCGCCTCCGGGATAAAGCGGTTGACCCGCTGATCCTCGACCCCCGCCTTGCGCCCCGCCAGGGCGGCCTGGGAGAGCCCCGTCAGGGCATGGGTCAAAAGATCCTGCAGGGCTGCCGCGGCGGGGTCCTTCCCGCAGACTCCCCCCCTGGTGCAACCCTTGCCTTGCGCCGTCTGTTCGCACTGGTAACAAAACATTGCCGTTTCCATTTTTTCCTCCTTCATTTTTTATAGGTTTAACCGGTTTGGAGGTTCTAATAATCGTCTTTTCAAAAAGGTTCCTTGATTTATATCAAAAAAGCCCTCAAATTTAGCAAAAAATTTTTCCACCGGCCCGGGGATAAGGTCTTGACCGAAAACCTGGTAAGATGCTACTCCTCAAAAGCAAGGAGGGTTTTATGGGGCAAAGGGATCGGTTGGGCGGTATCTACCTGTTTGCCGGGCTTCCCGAGGACCAGATCAGGGATCTTTCCGGTATCGCTTCTCTCAGGCCCTTCAAAAAAGGATCTCTCATCTTCTCCGAGGGGGAATTGGCGACGGGGTTCTACGTCCTCTCCAGGGGGAAGGTGAAGATCTACAAGCTCTCCGCGGAAGGCCGGGAGTTCATCCTTCATATCTTCGCCTCGGGCGAGCCCTTCGGCGAGGTGCCCGTCTTCACCGGGGGAAACTATCCGGCCTATGCCGAGGCCTTGAGCGACTGTGAAGCCCTGTATTTTCCCCGGGCGGAGTTTGTCCGGCTGATCTCTGGAAATCCATCCCTGGCCTTAAACATGCTCGCCCTCCTTTCCCGGAGGCTGAAAAACTTCTCCGCCCTCCTGGAAGACCTTTCCCTCAAAGAGGTTCCGGGAAGACTCGCCGCCTATCTCCTTCTTTCAGGGAAGAAGAACCGCCAACAGGTCGAACTGGACGTCTCGAAGAACCAGCTTGCCGGACTGCTCGGCACCATTCCAGAGACCCTCTCCCGGATCCTCACGAAGCTCGCCCGGGCCGGTTTTATCAAACAGATAAACAACCGCACCCTGGTCATTTTAGATGAAGAGGGGCTGGCCGAACTGGCAGGCGGAGTAAGAAGGCTGGAATAGGGTAGGATCATGTGCCTCCTGCTTTTTTCTTATCTTGCCCACCCCCGTTATCCGCTTATTGTCGCGGCCAACCGGGACGAATACTACAACCGTCCTTCCAGGCAGGCGGCCTTCTACCCCGATGCCCCCGGGGTGCTGGCCGGATGCGATCTCAAAGAGGGAGGCGCCTGGCTCGGGATTACCCGGGAGGGCCGCTTTGCCGCGGTCACAAACTATCGGGACCCCGCTTCCTATCGGCAGGCCGCCCGTTCCCGGGGACTTCTGGTAAGGGGATTTCTTCTCGGGGAAAGAACCCCCGCCGGGTATTTGGAAGATGTCAACGGGGAAGCGGCCCTTTACAACCGGTTCAATCTCGTCGTAGGGGGATGGGACGGGCTCTTTTGCTTAAGCCCCGGGGGGATATCAAAGATCCCCCCGGGTATCCACGGCCTTTCTAACCATCTGCTAAACAGTCCCTGGCCTAAGGTGGTCCGGGGAAAGACGGCCCTGGCGGACCTGACGGTTGCCTGCGACGCGATCGATCCGGAAGATATCTTTTCCCTGCTCGCCTCAGAAACCCAGGCCGAAGACAAAGACCTGCCTGCCACCGGGGTAAGCCTGGAGTGGGAAAGGGTCCTCTCGGCGGCCTTCATCCGCAGTCCGGGCTATGGAACCAGGTCCTCTACCGTGGTTTTGATCGGGAGGGATGGGGCAGTCGAGTTCCTGGAGCGGACATTTACCGAGGAGGGCCGGGGTTATAAGGAGAGCCGCTACAAATTTCAGATCGAAAAGGAGAGCAAGTGATCAGGAGGGAATATCCCGAAGGACCGGTAGTGGGGGTGGGGGCCCTGGTGGTCAAAGACCGGCGGATTCTTCTGGTGAAGAGGGGAGTTGAGCCCAGCCGGGGTCTCTGGTCGATCCCCGGGGGTACTTTGGAGCTGGGGGAGACCCTGAAGGCCGGGGCCGAGCGCGAAACCCTGGAGGAAACAGGGATCGTGATCGAGGCGGGAGAGCCGGTTTATGTCTTTGACTTCTTTGAAAGGGACCATGAGGGCCGGATCAGGTTTCATTTCGTAATTGTGGATCTCTGGGGAAAATACCAAAGCGGCGAGGCGAAAGAGGGCGATGACGCCGATGCGGTCTGCTGGGCCGATCGGGAGGATCTTAAGGGACTGGCCATCGGGAAAAACACCCGGCGGCTTCTTGAGAGTACCGGTTTTCTTAAGTGACCTTTATTTCTGCGAGGGGGGATGATGAAGGTTTTCTACCATGAAGATTTTCTTGAGACCTACGCCGCCGATCCCGCCGCCGCCCCGGGGAGGATAGAGGCGGTTCTGAAAGAGATCAGGGATATTGGGACCTTCCTTGAGGCCAAGCCCGCGTCCGATGAGGACCTGGCCGCGGTTCACACCCGGTCCCACCTCGCCTGGGTGAAGAGGGAGGGGGTGTATCATCACGCCGCCCTCGCCGCGGGCGGGGCCTGCCAGGCGGCCCGGGAAGGTCTGGTCGAGCCCGCCTTCGCCCTGATCCGGCCCCCCGGGCACCACGCCTCGCGGGGAAGCGCCTGGGGATTCTGCTACTTCAACAACATCGCCGTCGCCGTCGAAAAACTCAGAAGGGCAGGGCTCGTCAAGACCGCCTTCATCCTCGATTTCGATCTCCACTTTGGCGACGGTACCGTTGACATCTTCCAGGGACGGGATTATGTCACCGTCTGCAACCCCTCCGCAGGCGACCGCCGGACCTTCCTCCAGGGGGTAAAGCGGCATCTGGCCGCCGCCCGGGCGGACATTATCGGCGTTTCCGCCGGGTTCGACAACCACCAGGAGGACTGGGGCGGGCTTCTGACCACCGGGGATTACGGGGAAATGGGCAGACTGGTGAGGGAAAAGGCGGCCGAAGACGGCGCCGGGGCCTTTGGGATCCTCGAGGGTGGTTACAACCACCGGGTCCTGGGGCGAAACGTCCGGGCCTTTCTCAAGGGGCTTGCCGGGGAGATTTAATCGGCGGCCGTATCCCGGGGGCATTGATCGGGGGGGCTTCCCTCCCCTTTCCGGGAGGCGCCCTCCTGCTCCATTTTCTTCATCGCCACCAGGATCGCGGTGATGGCCGCCTGGGTCATCCCGGGGATCCGCCCGGCCTGGCCGATGGTCAGGGGTGAAACCCGGCGGAGCTTCATCGTCAGTTCATTGGAGAGGCCCGGGATGAGCGGGTAATCGATGTCCGGGGGGATCCTCTTCTCTTCCAGGTCCCGTATCCTCTCCACCGCCTCCCGCTGCCTCAGGATGTAACCTTCGTATTTGGCCTCGATTTCGATCTGTTTCCGGACCGCCTCCCCGGTCAAGGGCTCCCAGCCGGGGAGATCTTTCAGGTCGCCATAAGAGATCTCCGGCCTCTTTAAAAGATCAAAGAGACTCGCCGGATTTTTGATTGTCGCGGTGTTGAGATTCCTGAGGGAGGCGTTGATTTCGGCAGAGGGGTAAATCTTGGCTCCCGAGAGTTTTTCCATCGCCGCCCGGATCTCCCCCTCTTTCTCTTTCAGGGCAAGATAATGGTCCCGGTTTACAAGCCCCAGTTCATAGCCCCGGGGAAGCAGGCGGAAGACGGCGTTATCCTCCCTGAGGATCAGGCGGTACTCCGCCCGGGAGGTGAACATCCGGTAGGGTTCGTCCACCCCCCGGGTAACAAGATCATCCACCATAACCCCGAGGTAGGCCTCGGAACGCTTCAGGAGGAAAGGTTTCCTCCCCTGAACCGCCGAGGCGGCGTTGATCCCCGCCCAGAGGCCCTGGGCCGCCGCCTCTTCGTAGCCCGAGGTTCCGTTGATCTGACCGGCGAGATAGAGACCCGGGAGTCTTTTGGTCTCCAGGGTAGGCTTAAGTTCCGTCGGCATTACGTAATCATACTCGATGGCATAAGCCGGGCGCATTATCTCCGCCGCCTCCAGGCCGGGGATGCTCTTGACGATCTTCTCCTGGAGCTCCAGGGGGAGGCTGTTGCCCAAACCCTTGGCGTACACCTCTTCCGTTTCCGGTCCCTCCAGCTCCAGGACCACCGGATGGCGGTCCTTGTCGGCGAACTTGATCACCTTGTCCTCCAGGGAGGGGCAATACCGGGCCCCGATGCCCCTGATGACCCCCCCATAAAGCGGGGACCTGGCGATGTTTTCCTTCACTATCAGGTGGGTTTTCGAGGTGGTGTAGCCGAAATAGGAGGGGAGCTTGAGTTCCGGCAATTTTTCCGTGGTAAAGGAAAACGGTTCCACCCCAGGATCGGAATCCTGCCTGGCAAGGCGGGTGAAATCGATGGTCGAGGCCTTGAGGCGAGGCGGGGTGCCTGTCTTTAACCTCCCCATTTCGAAACCGAGATCAAGGAGACTCCTTGCCAGACCTAAAGAGGCCACCTCCCCCGCCCGGCCCGCGGGGTAGTTCGTCCGGCCGATGTGGATCAAACCGTTGAGAAACGTGCCCGGGGTGATAACCACCGTTTCTCCGGGATAGAAATAACCGCTCTGATCGATCACCCCCTTTATTCTGCCGGCCTCGACTACGAGGTCTTCGATCAGGGCCTGTCTCAAGTGGAGGTTCTTCTGTCTTTCCACCGCCTGTTTCATCGCGAGGCGGTATAGCTGCCGGTCGCATTGAAAACGGGTAGACTGGACCGCGGGCCCCTTGGAGGAATTCAGGAGCCTCGAGTGCAGAACGGTCTTGTCCGCCGCCTTTCCCATCTCCCCGCCCAGGGCGTCGATCTCCTTGACCAGTTGGCCTTTGGCCAGCCCGCCGATGGCGGGATTGCACGACATGAGGGCCAGGGAATCCAGGCTGATGGTGAAAAGAAGGGTAGAGCAGCCCATCCGGGCCGCTGCCAGGGCCGCCTCGCAGCCCGCATGGCCGCCGCCGATGACTATTACTTCATAATCCTTTGGCATAGGGTAGTTGAACAAAATATTGGATTTGCCGGGTTAACTAACACAGACCTGAGGTTAAGACAAGGGGCTTGTCCGAACCGATGATGACCGTGAGAAATCTTATACGGCAAGAACGCAAGATTTCCCGTCGCTTACGCTCCTCCGAAATGACCTTGTTCAAAGCCCTCTGTCCCTTGATTGTCCTTGACAGGAGAGAATTACTCTCCTTATATAAAAGTGGGGGTTTGAAAAACCGGAAAGCTTGCCGATGCCTTCAAAAGGCCCTTTTTCCAAAGGAGGTCCAAAAATGATCGACAGGAGTTCTCGCCTTGTTCGCAAGTATGTTCCCCTGGAGGAGCTGGCCCTCCTTAAGAACAGAAGAATCGAATTTACAAGTGTAGCCGAGATGTTTCTCGCCCGGGCCGGGGAGAGTCCTAACCAGCCTCTGGTTTTGTATTACGATGATACCATCGGCTATGGCGAGGTCAACGACCGGTCCAACCGGGTGGCGAATTTCCTCAAGGGAAAGGGGGTTTCCCGGGGCGATGTTGTCTCGGTGATGATCTTAAACTCGCCGGAAATATACTACACCATGTTCGGGGCGCAGAAGATAGGCGGTGTTGCCGGGGTGATGAACTACCTGCTCAAAGGGCCGGAGATCGCCTACCTGCTCGAAGATGCAAGGCCCAGGGTTTGCTTTGTGGGCAGCGACTATATGGAGGAATTTGCCCGGGGATACCGGATATCTTCCCACAAACCCCCGGTTGTCGAGGTGACAGGCGGGGTAAACCATAAGGAGCGAATCGCCGAAACCACCCTGGCCGATATTCTCGCCTCATACCCGGCGGACGAGAGTTATGTTCCCCAATGCCCGGACGATCCGGCCTTCCTCCTCTATTCATCGGGCACCACCGGCAAGCCGAAAGGGATCCTCCTTTCCAACCGGAACCAGCTTGCCATCTGCAAGGGCCGGGCGGTTATGGGGACCAGTCTCCCCGGGGATATTTTTATGATCATCCTGCCCATGTTTCATGTGAACCCCCTGTGCGTCTGGACTTATCCTTCCCTTTATCTCGGGCTTACGATCTGCATCCGCAAGGTCTTTTCGCCCAGGGATTTCTGGCCTTCCCTGGTTCGTTACGGTGTAACCACCGTCCAGGGGGTCCCGGCGATGTATCATTACATTTTAAACGCCGCAGATCCGGAAGCCACAGACTTCAAGAAGATCCGCCTCAGGCGGGCCTTCACCGGGGCGGCGCCCATGCCCGTTGATCTCATCGGCCGGTTCAGGGAAAGATTCGGCGTCGAGGTGGTCGACGGCTACGGCCTGACCGAGGCGACAGGGGTATCCACCAGCTCCTCGGGAATCCCGCCGAAGATCGGTTCCGTCGGCCTGGCCTTCCCCGGGCTGGAGGTGGAAATCATGGATGAAGAAAACAATATTTTGCCCTGCGGAACCCACGGAGAGATTTGCGTAAAGGGAGATTCGGTAATGCTCGGATATTTGAACAAACCCAAAGCCACGGCCGAAGTCATCCGGGACCGCTGGCTGCACACCGGGGATATGGGATACATGGACGAAGAGGGTTACGTGTATATTGCCGGAAGAGAAAGGGAAATGATCAACCGGGGCGGCGAAAACATCTATCCCCGGGAAATCGAGATTCCCTTGGAGAGGCATCCTAAGATTGCCGAGGCGGCGGTGGTGGGCTATCCTGATTTGGCCCTGGGAGAAAGGGTGCGGGCCTGTATCATCCTGAAGGCGCAAGAGACCATGACTCCCGAAGAGGTGCGGGGATATCTCGCCGATCGTATCGCCGCCTACAAGCTGCCCGAGATTGTCGATTTTATGGTCGATTTTCCCCGAAATCTCACCGGAAAGGTGATGAAGCACAAGCTGTAAAAAAGAGGCCGTGACGCCCGGTTGCCGTAAGAAGCCCCGGTTTTGAGGCGGATCGAAGACAAGGGGTTTCCCGGCGCCGCGAGAGCCGACCGGCCAAGCTCCCGGGACCGCCCCTTATGGGGGCCTGTCGTTTGGTGCTTGTTTTGGGGCGGGGCAGGGTTTTATCCCGGTCTCCCGGGTAAGGGGCCGGGGGGCCTCCGCAGGGATCAGGTTGTCCAGAACCCGGGTCATCATTTCCGTGTAGGCGTTGCCGCCTTCATAGATGAAAAGCGGCGGTTCGATCTTGAGTTCCTTTTTTCCGTCCCTGATCCCTTCCGCAAGGACAAACTGCCCCGGCGACTCCCTTCGGGAGTGGACGATGCGGATCCTTTTCGGCTCCAGATTGAATCGGCGCATCTCCACAAGCAGGCTCGCGGTCCGGGCGGCGGGATAGATGATGTTTACCCGGCCTGCGGCCTTGAGGAGATAGGCGGCGGCGCTCAAAAAGTCGCCGAGGGAGGAGGCGAGCTCATGCCGGGCTAAGGCCTTCTCTTCCTGAGGATTTATCCGGCCCGAACCCCCGCGGCGGTAGGGTGGATTGAAGACCGCCACATCGAATGTCCCCCCCTTGAGGAACGAGGCGATCTTCCGGAGATCCCCCTGGATGATCCGGACCCGGTCGGTGAGGCTGTTTAAAACCAGGCTCCGCTGGGCCATTTCCGCAAGCCCTGCCTGGAGTTCAACCCCTACCGCCCCCCGGAGGGGGGCCTTCAACGCCAGGAGAGAGGCGATGATCCCGCTGCCCGCGCCCAGGTCCGCCAGGTAATCGTCGGGTTTCAGCCGGACAAAACCGGCAAGGAGAAGGGAATCGAGGGAGAACCGGTAACCCCGCTCCTTCTGAATGATGATGAGCCGGCCTCCGGCGATCCGGTCCATCGTTTCCCCCGGTTTCAAGATTGAGGTGGAGTCGCCTTGTTCCTTCTCCGGGGGGATGGACATCTTGCCGTTCCTTCAGGGAAGCCGGTCCGTCAGGAGATGAACGAAGAGGCCGCTTAAGAGTTTCGGTTCGAACCAGGTCGTTTTGGGGGGAAGTTGCAGCCGGGCATCGGAAACCTGCATCAACTGGGCGATAGATACGGGATAAAGGGCAAAGGCTGCCGCCTCCCGGCCTGAACGGATCATTTCCTCCATCTCCTCGAGGCTGCCCGTTCCGCCTACAAAGGAGATTCGACTGTCTCTCCGGGGATCCTCAATCCCCAAAACAGGCTTCAAAATGGCCTCCTGGAGGAGGGAGGCCGGGAGGCCTGAGATCAGGTCTTTTCCTCCCGGCCCTTCTTTCGCCTGGAGGCTGAACCAGCGGTCGCCGAGAAACATGGTGAATTCGTCCGCCCTTGCCGGGGGACGCCGCCGGGGGAGTTTGCTTACTAAAAAAGATTCCCCGATCTTCTTTAGCAATTGATCCTGATTAAGACCGTTTAGATCCCGGACAACCCGATTGTAAGGGAGTATCTGGAGTTGGTCGTGGGGGAAAAGGACCGCAAGCAGGTAATCATAATGAGACCCGGGGCCCTCCGGTCTATTTCCCCTTTTCCTTACCGCCGCCGCCGCCGCCGCCCGGTGATGGCCGTCGGCGATATAGCAGGATTCCACCCGGTTAAAGGCCGCCTGGATCCCCTCTATCTCCCGGTCCTCATTTACCAGCCAGACCGAATGCCTTACCTGGTCTGCCGCCAGGAAATCGTACTCCGAGGTTCTTTCGCATATTCGTTCTATCAGAGCATCGATGAAATCGGAGGCAAGATAGGCCAGGAAAACCGGCCCGGTCTGGGCAGCGACGGCCTGGATGTGGTTTGTCCGGTCCAGTTCTTTTTCGGCCCGGGTCAGCTCATGCCTCTTTATGATCCCTTCGTCGTATTGCTTAAGGCTTATACAGGCGACCAGACCGTACTGTGCGTGTGTTGCCGTGGCCTGCCGATAGACGTAGAGGCACTCCTTCTCTTCCTGAAACAGGAGGCCTTTGGCGAAAAAGGCCTCCAGGTTATTCCGGGAGACGAGGTACGCATCGTCTGGAGGATCGGGGAGATCACCGGGGAGGTCCGCCCCGGTTTTTTCCACCCGGAGAAACGAGAGGGGGTTGAGCCGGGCGATATTTTGTGCCTCGCTTAGGCTCACCACATCGTAAGGGCTTGCCGCAACCAGAGCCGCGACCTCCGGCCGCGGCCGCAGGGCCTTGAAAGGGATGATATCAAGCATAAGAAAAACTCCGCTTGAAAATTAACATGAAGAAGTAATACAAATCAAGGCCAAAGGATTTCAACCCCTGATCCCGGGGAGATTTGACCGGATAGGGGAGAAAGGAAACAGATGAACTATCCGAAGGTATTTATCCACGGCCTGGAAAGCAGCAGCCAGGGAACCAAGGCCCTCTATTTGCGCAGGCGTTACCCGGAGATGATAGTCGAAGACTTTTCCGGCACCCTCAAGGAGAAGATGGAAAGGTTAACAGCCCTTCTGGCGGGCAAGTCCGGGCTTGTTCTCGCAGGGTCAAGCTACGGGGGGCTCATGGCCGTCCTCTTTGCCCTGGATCATCCCGATCAGGTCGCCAGGCTGATCCTCCTGGCCCCGGCCCTGACCCTGCCGGAGTTTGATCCCCCGGTGGAGGCGAAACTTGAGATTCCGGTGATCATCTATCACGGAGAAAACGACGAGCTGATCCCAGGCCCGCTGCTTAAAGCCGTCGCGGAAAGACATTTCTTGAACCTGAAGTTCCATCTGGTCGCCGATGATCACTCCCTTCACCGCACCTTCCGCCTGCTGGATTGGGATCGTCTGCTCGATCCGGAAACCGGGGGTTGACTAACCGTCTGCCGTCTCCCGTTGCCTCAAGAGAATCCTGCCGCCTCTCCTCGATGGCCCCTCCCCGCCTGGCAATCTCTTTTCGGCCAATCTTTTTGTCCCCCTGCCCTTGACATCATCAAGGCCTGTTCCTATATTATTGTCGCCTTATGCAGGAGGCGGGGAAGGCCGGGGCATGGAAGAAAAGATTATCAAGATATTCAAAGACAGCTGCCAGGTGAAGGAGTCGTTCTTGAACGAAAACCTGCTTAAGGTAGTTGAGACCGTTGAGGCGGTGGTGGCGGCGCTTAAGTCCGGGGGGAAGATACTGCTCTTCGGCAACGGGGGCAGCGCCGCGGATGCGCAACATCTGGCGGCGGAATTTGTAAACCGGTTTCTTATAGAACGTCCGCCTCTTCCCGCTATCGCCTTAAGCACCGATACCTCGGTAATAACGAGCATCGGCAATGACTATGATTTTTCCGAGATCTTCAGCAAGCAGATTCGGGCCATCGGTCAGGAAGGGGATATCGCCTGGGGAATAAGCACCAGCGGCAGGTCGGCCAATGTGGTGAAGGGTCTGGCCACGGCGAAAAAAATGGGACTTATCACCATCGGTCAGACGGGAAAAGACGGCGGCGAGATAGCGGGTTTGGTGGATTATTCGCTTAATGTCTCGGCGGAGAGCACCCCGAGGATCCAGGAGGTTCACCTGGTTTTGGGTCATGTGATCTGCGAACTGGTGGATTTCAGATTGTTTCAACAGATGTGATAGGTGGAAGACGGGGATAATGGTACGGAAAACAAAAGCACAACCCGCAGATGGCCTGACCGAAGACAATGTCAAAGAGGAAGGGGCCCTTACGGAAGAACAGCTCCTGGAACGGCTGCAGGAGGCCGAGAAGAGGGTGGAGGAAAACTACGACCGGTATCTTCGCCTCCTGGCCGAATTCGATAATTATAAGAAACGCACCGCCCGGGAAAAGGCCGAGACCGCTAAATTCTGTAATGAAGACATTATCAGGGATCTGGTGCCCCTTATCGACAACCTCGACCGGGCCATTGCCCAGGCCTGCAACGCCGATGATTTTAAATCCTTCCGGGACGGACTGGATCTGGTGAAACAGCAGACCCTGGCTTGTCTAAAGAAGCACGGCATCGAGGAGATCGAGGCGGTGGGGAAGGACTTTGATCCCAATTTCCACGAGGCCCTCTATCAGGTCGAGGGTGAGGATTTGGATAATAAGATCGTCGCTGAGCTGGAAAAGGGCTATCTCCTCCACGGGAGACTTCTCAAGGCCGCCCGGGTATCGGTCGGCAGACGAAAACAGCATAAATAAAAATAGGTAAATAGATAGGTGATTTGAATAAGGAGGAATAATACATGGGAAAGATAATAGGGATTGATTTGGGAACGACAAATTCGTGCGTGGCGATCATGGAGGGCGGAGATCCGGTGGTAATCGCCAATCAGGAGGGCAACAGAACCACCCCCTCGATGGTGGCCGTCACCGAAAGCGGCGAAAGACTCGTCGGTCAGATCGCCAAGAGACAGGCGGTAACCAACCCGTTGAATACGGTATATGCCATAAAAAGGTTGATCGGGAGGAAATTCTCATCGAAAGAGGTGCAGTATGATATCACCATCAGCCCCTTCAAGATTTCCGAGGCGAAAAACGGCGATGCCCAGGTTTTGATAAGGGGGAAGAACTACAGCCCCGCCGAGATCTCTTCGATGATCCTTGGGAAGATGAAACAAACCGCCGAAGATTACCTCGGGGAAAAGGTCGCCGATGCGGTCATTACGGTGCCCGCCTATTTCAACGATTCTCAGAGGCAGGCCACGAAAGATGCGGGAAAGATTGCGGGGCTCAATGTGCTCAGGATTATCAACGAACCGACCGCCGCAGCCCTCGCTTACGGTCTCGACAAGAAAAAGGATGAAAAGATCGCCGTCTTCGATCTGGGCGGGGGAACCTTCGATATCTCGATTCTGGAGATCGGCGACGGCGTCTTCGAGGTCAAGGCGACAAACGGCGATACCCATCTCGGGGGTGAGGATTTCGACCAGCGGATCATCGATCATATCGCAGGGGAATTCAAGAAAGATCAGGGGATTGATCTGAGGTCGGACAAGATGGCCCTCCAGCGGATAAAGGAGGCGGCGGAAAAGGCCAAGATGGAGCTTTCCACGGTTTTGGAGACCGATATCAACCTGCCTTTCATCACCGCCGATGCCTCCGGTCCCAAGCATTTACAGATGAAATTGACCAGGGCAAAACTCGAGTCCCTCGTTGAGGAACTCATTGCCAAGCTCGAACCCCCCTGCCGGATGGCCTTGCAGGACGCCAATATCTCGGCCCAGAAGATCGACGAGGTCATTCTCGTGGGGGGAATGACCCGGATGCCCCGGGTCCAGCAGAAGGTGAAGGAGATCTTCGGAAAGGATCCCCACAAGGGGGTTAACCCCGACGAGGTTGTGGCCGTCGGTGCCGCTATCCAGGGCGGGGTCTTGGGCGGCGAGGTTAAGGATGTTCTCCTGCTCGATGTTACCCCCCTGTCTTTAGGGATCGAAACCCTGGGCGGGGTGATGACCAAGCTCATCGAAAAGAACACCACCATCCCGACCAAGAAGAGCCAGGTCTTCTCCACCGCCGCCGACAACCAGCCCGCGGTGAGCATTCATGTCCTGCAGGGGGAGCGTTCCATGGCGCAGGATAACCGGACCCTGGGACGATTCGAACTGGTCGGGATACCGGCGGCCCCCCGGGGGGTACCTCAGATAGAGGTGACCTTCGATATCGACGCCAACGGTATCGTTCATGTGTCGGCTAAGGATCTGGGAACGGGCAAGGAGCAGAGCATCAAAATAACCGCCTCAAGCGGCCTGTCGGAGGAAGAGATCAACCGGCTCGTCAAGGATGCCGATATTCATGCGGAAGACGACCGGAAAAAGAAGGAGCTCATCGAGGCCAGAAACAACGCCGACGCGATGATCTACGGCATCGAAAAGAATCTCAAAGAGTTCGGCGACAAGGTGGATCCGGGAGAAAAGGCCAGGATCGAGGAGGCCGCGGGAAAATTGAAGAAGGCCTTGGAGTCTGACGACCTGGGGGCCATCAAGGCCGCTCAGGACGAGCTTACCAGCGCCTCCCACAGGCTGGCCGAGGCGATGTACGCCAAGACCACCTCTCAGCAGACCGGGGGAGGGCCGCAACCCCGGTCCGATGAGCACAGAAGAGAAGAAGATGTGGTGGATGCCGATTTCGAGGATGTAAAGCAGTAGGAACCTGAAAAATGGCGGGAGAGGCGGGGTTGGCCGCCTCGGGATGGACAGGTTGCGGCAGGCCCGGTCAAGACAATAGTCATGGCCGGGCTTTTTAAAACGAAAGAAGGAAGCAAATCATGTCGGAAAGGCAGTCCGTAAGAACCCGTTTCGCCCCGTCGCCGACGGGTTTCCTCCACATCGGCGGGGCCAGAACAGCCCTTTTTAACTGGCTCTTTACCAGGAGGCAAAAGGGGGTATTTGTCCTGCGCATCGAGGATACGGACCAGGAGAGATCCACTGAAGAGTCAACCAGGGCCATCCTGGAGGCGATGAGCTGGCTCGGTCTCAACTGGGATGAGGGGCCGTTCTTCCAGGCGGAGCGGGTGGCCATTCATCGCCGCCTGGTTCGGAAACTCCTGGATGAAGGAAAGGGCTACTACTGTGACTGTACGCCGGAAGAACTGGAGAGGGCCA
>JBBIJM010000039.1:0-22271 GCA_037445955.1 Syntrophobacterales bacterium | reverse complement strand
CGATCGACCTGGCCTTAGGGGCCGTGGCGGGATGGGAATCCAGAATCTCCCTCAACCGTTCATAATTGTCCATGAGCTGCCTTCCTGAAATTCAGTTGCCGTCATTGTAATAGACCGGTCGTCTATAAGTCAAGAGAGATTTCGCCGCTCCCTGGACCTCTATGGACCACAATTTTCTCTATCCTTGACTGCCCCTTGCCGAACGTGATATGGCGGGCAAGGCGTACTTCAGAAACTTCTTGCGGAGTAATCGATGAAGACTCACGAGTATCAGGCCAAGATGTTTCTCCAAGATTACTCGATCCCCGTCCCCCGGGGAGCCGTTGCGTCAAATCCACAAGAGGCTCGAGAGATTGCCGCCCGGATTGGCTCTAAGGCGGTTATCAAGGCGCAAATCCACGCCGGGGGCAGGGGCAAGGGCGGGGGCATCCTGCTTGCCGATTCTCCCGAGGCGGCCTATCTGGCGGCAAGACAGCTTATCGGACGGCGTCTCATCACCCCGCAGACTGGCCCGGAGGGACGCCTGGTGAGATTCGTCCTCGTCGAGGAGGCGCCGGAAATAAAGAAGGAGCTCTACTTAGGCCTCGTCATCGACCGCGCCTCCCACCGGGAATGCCCCGTATTCATGGCCTCTGAAGAAGGCGGGATGGACATCGAGGAGGTAGCCGGGCGTTTTCCGGAGAAGATCATCCAGGCGGCGGTTCATCCCGCCTGCGGCTACTTTCCCTTTATCGGGCGTAAGCTCGCCTACGGTCTGGGGCTGGATGAGGACCTTGCCCGCGGCTTCTCGGAGATTTTAAAGAATATCTACAGGTTATTCCTGGATAAAGACGCCTCCTTAATCGAAATCAACCCCCTGGTGATCACCGTCCAGGGCTCCCTGCTCGCCCTGGACGCCAAGATATCCTTCGATGACGACGCCCTCTTCCGGCATCCCGAGCTAAAAGATCTCCGGGATGAGCAGGAGGAGGACCCCCTCGAGGCGGAAGCGGTAAATACCGGGGTAAACTATATCAAACTCGATGGTCAAATCGGCTGCCTGGTCAACGGGGCAGGGCTTGCCATGACCACGATGGATCTGGTCAAGCTGGCCGGCGGCGAACCGGCGAACTTTCTCGATGTCGGCGGCGGGGCCTCGGCAAAGCAGATCGAAAATGCCTTCCGCATCCTGACGGCAGATCCGAAGGTGGGCGTTATCCTGGTAAACATCTTCGGCGGGGTTCTCCGCTGCGACCGGGTTGCCCGGGGGCTCATCGAGGCGGTAAGAAAGACGGAGATCTCCCTGCCGATGGTTATCAGACTGCAAGGAACCAATCTGGAAGAAGGCCGGAGGCTTCTTAACGAATCCGGACTTCCTTTTGAATTCGCCGAGGGGCTCATCGAGGCGGCGGAGGCGGCGGTTCGTTTATGTCGCAATTAACGGACCCGGGTCATCTTTTAAGATCGGCCATGCCCTCCGGTTCCACAAGATTTCTCGTCACCGCCGCTTTTCGAAATGACGTTATTAAAAGCTTTCTGGTTATTCCGGGAGTAAAGTTGCATGGCCATTTTATTTGACGAAAATACCCGGGTGATGATCCAGGGGATAACCGGCGGCGAGGGGAGTTTCCACACCCGGGAGGCCCTTGCCTTAGGCACGAAGATCGTCGCCGGGGTTACTCCGGGCAAGGGAGGGCAACTTTTTGACGGAATTCCCGTCTACAACCGGGTAAGCGATGCCCTCAGAGAACGGGGAGCCAACGCGACGGGGATTTATGTCCCGGCGGCCTTTGCCCCGGACGCCATCCTGGAGGCCGTTGAGGCCGGGGTAGGATTGATCGTCTGCCTGACCGAAGGGATTCCCGTCTTGGATATGGTTCGGGTAAAAGACGCCCTCCGAGGTTCCCGATCGGTCCTGATCGGGCCGAACTGCCCCGGGATAACCACCCCCGGCCGGGGGAAGATCGGCTTCATGCCCAATTTCATCCACCGGGAAGGCCCGGTGGGGATAATCTCCCGGAGCGGCACCCTGACCTACGAGGTAATCTGGCAGCTTACTTCCCTGGGCATCGGCCAATCCACGTCGATCGGGATCGGCGGCGACCCGGTCTCCGGAACCAATTTTGTTGATCTCCTGGCCAGATTCAACGGAGATCCCCAAACGGAGGCTATCGTTCTTATCGGCGAGATCGGGGGCACGGCGGAGGAAGAGGCCGCCGAATTCATCAGAGACAACGTCGCAAAGCCGGTTGTGGCCTTCATCGCCGGCCGTAGTGCCCCCCCGGGAAGACGGATGGGCCATGCCGGAGCTATCATTGCCGGCGGACGGGGAGGCGCCGAGGAAAAGTATTTGGCCTTAGAGAGGGCCGGGGTCGTGGTGGAGAAGAATCCCGCCCTGATAGGGAGGACTGTTTTGGCAATCCTGACGAAAGGTTGACGGGAGGTGGGTCATGAGCGGAAAGGAGCCGCTGGAGAAGCTGGCATCGGATACCGCCCGCTGGGAAGAGAAAACCCGGGAACAGCTGGCGAAGATCCCCGAGGCCCGGACCGGTTTCGAAACCATGTCCGGCCTGCCGGTAAAGGGGCTCTATACCCCTCTCGATACGGCCGATCAGGATTACCGGGAAAGTCTCGGCTTCCCCGGATCCTATCCGTTTACCCGGGGCATCCAGAACACCATGTACCGGGGAAGGTTCTGGACGATGCGCCAGTATGCCGGGTTCGGCTCCGCCCGGGACACCAACAGGAGGTTCCGCTACCTCCTGGAACAGGGCCAGACGGGCTTGAGTCTCGCCTTTGATCTCCCCACCCAGATCGGCTACGATTCGGACCATCCCCTGGCCATGGGGGAGGTGGGCCGGGTGGGAGTGGCCATAGATTCAATCCGGGATCTGGCGGTTCTCTTCGAGGAGATCCCCCTCAAGGAGGTGAGCACCTCCATGACAATCAATTCCCCCGCCGCGATCCTCACGGCGATGTACCTCGCCCTGGGGGAGAAGGGGGGAACCCCGGCGGATCAACTCCGGGGAACGGTGCAAAACGACGTTCTCAAAGAATACATCGCCCGGGGAACCTACATCTTTCCCGTGAAACAGGCCCTGCGTCTCACCGCCGACATCATCGGCTATTGCGCCCGGGTGATGCCCCAGTGGAACAGCATCAGCATCAGCGGCTACCATATGCGGGAGGCCGGGTGCACCGCCGTGCAGGAGGTGGCCTTTACCCTGGCCAACGGGATTACCTATGTCGAGACATCTCTTAAGGCGGGACTCAAGATCGACGATATCGGCCCCCGTCTCTCCTTCTTCTTCAGCGCCCATCAGGATTTCTTCGAGGAGGTAGCCAAGTTCCGGGCGGCCAGAAGGATATGGGCCAGGTTGATGAAAGAGCGATTCGGCGCCGAGAATCCCCGCTCCCTGATGCTCCGGTACCATGTCCAGACCGCCGGTTGTTCCCTCATGGCCCAGCAGCCCATGCTGAATATCTTGAGAACCGGGTATGAGGCCCTCTCCGCCGTCCTGGGAGGCTGTCAGTCGCTCCACACCAACTCCTACGACGAGGCCCTGGCCCTCCCCTCGGAAAGGTCGGCCCAGATCGCCTTGCGAACCCAGCAAATAATCGCCCACGAAATAGGGGTGGCCGAAACCGCCGATCCCCTGGCCGGGTCCTACTATCTGGAAAGCCTAACCGACCGGATCGAGACGGAAGCCAGGGAGTATCTGCGAAAGATCGACGAGATGGGCGGCGTCATTACGTCCATCTCCACCGGGTATCTCCAGGAGGAGATCGCCGAGAGCGCCTACCGATATCAGAAGGCGGTAGAGGAGAGGAGAAGGATAGTGGTCGGGGTGAACAAATTCAAGGTCAAGGAAGAACCCTTAACCGGTCTCCACAAGGCGGATCCGGCGGTGGGAGAGGAACAGGCGGCCCGCCTCAGGAATTTGAAGAGGGAAAGGTCGGCCAGGGCCGTTTCTTCCGCCTTGGCCGAAGTCTCCAGGATCGCCGAAACCGAGGAAAATCTCCTGCCCTCAATCCTTCAGGCGGTCAAGGCCGAGGCCACCGCAGGCGAGATCTGCGGCGCTTTGAGAGAGGTGTTCGGCGAGTACACCCAAGCCGGCTACTATTAGAGTTTGCTCCGGAAAGGCAGGGAATTTTTGATGACAGAAGGCAGGAATATCCGGGTTCTCATGGCCAAACCGGGCCTCGACGGCCACGACCGGGGGGCGAAGATCATCGTCCGGGCCCTCAGAGATGCGGGGATGGAGGTCATCTATACCGGGCTTAGGCAGACCCCGGAGATGATCGTAGCGGCGGCGGAACAGGAAGATGTGGATGTCCTGATGATGAGTATCCTCTCCGGCGCCCACAATCACCTCTTCCCCCGGGTTATGGAAGGGCTCAGGAAAAAAGGGATGGAGGATCTCCTGGTCCTGGCCGGGGGAATCATCCCGGAAGAGGATATTCCCCCCTTAAAGGACATAGGAATCAAAGGTATCTTCGGGCCGGGAACGGAAACTACGGAAATCATCTCTTTCATTATGGAAAACCTGAGGCCAAGGGAGAGCTGACCATGAAGACCTTAAAGATCGACCACATCGGAGTCGCCGTTACCTCTATCAAAGAGGCCCTGAAATTCTATTCGGAGACCCTGGGGCTGACCCTGGAAGGTGAAGAGACCGTTTTAGAGCAGAAGGTCAAGACGGCCTTTCTCCCCACCGGGGATACGGAGATAGAACTCCTGGAGGCAACGGATCAAGACAGTCCGATTGCGAAGTTTCTTGCGAAAAAGGGCCCGGGGATCCATCATATCGCCTGGGAGGTGACAGACATCGAGGCCGCCCTTCGGGAACTCGCCGCAAGGGGTGTCGCCCTCATCGATAGCCACCCCCGGAAAGGCGCCGGCGGGAAGCGGATCGCCTTCATCCATCCCCGGGAAACCTCCGGGGTCTTAGTCGAGCTGACGGAAAAGATAAAATAAAAATAGGGGGTTGAAAATGGGGGCATCAATCCAATATCTAGTGGATTGAAATGTCAAGAGTAAAGATTTGACCCCTGATGGGCCGTATGGGAATCGAACCCACGACCAACGGATTAAAAGTCCGCTGCTCTACCGCCTGAGCTAACGGCCCAAAAAGGAGAGCCTTCTTATCAGTTAGAATCGGAACTTGTCAAGCCAAACTTACGCCCCAAAAGGATTTTTAACAACGATAGTCTCCTCACGGCTCGGCCCGACGGACACCAGGACCAGCTCCACCCCGGTTAACCCCTCTATCATATCGAGAAACTTCCGGGCATTTTTAGGAAGCTCCGCCAGGGAACGGGCCTGGCTGATCTGCTCGGTCCAGCCGTCCAGTTCCTCGTATCGGGGCGAGAGGCCCCCGAGCACCTTGATGTTACTCGGGAGCGCCTCGGTTATTTCTCCTTCTTCTCCCCGATAGCCGGTGCAGATCTTTATTTTCTTAAGCCCGGTCAAGACATCGAGTTTGGTTATGGCCAGGCCGGCAATCCCGCAGGTGCGCACCGCCTGTTTGATCAGAACCATATCCAGCCAGCCGCAGCGACGCTTCCGCCCGGTGGTGGAACCGAATTCCTGGCCGGTCCTTTGCAGGAAATCCCCTGTCTCGTCGGTCAATTCGGTCATAAACGGGCCGCCTCCTACCCGGGTGGTATAGGCCTTGCAGATCCCGATAACCTTCCCCGTCAGCGCCGGTCCGACGCCGGAGCCGCAGGCGGCGCTTCCGGTAATGGTATTTGAGGAGGTCACATAAGGGTAGGTGCCGTAATCGATGTCCAGATTGCACCCCTGGGCCCCTTCAAAGAGGACCTTCCTCCCCTTCTTGATCTCCTGATAGAGCAGGAGCGACGTGTCGGCAACGTAGGGCCTGAGATATTCGGCATACCCGAGGTACTCGTCACAGACGGCCTCGTAGTCCAGGGGTTCTTCACCGAAACGTTTGGTAAGGTAGAAGTTCTTCTCGTCGAGGTTCTGACTCACCCTCTCCCGGAATGTCTCTTCATCGAGCAGATCGCCGATCCGGATCCCCTGCCGGCTTACCTTGTCTTCATAGGCAGGACCTATCCCCCGTCCCGTGGTCCCGATTTTTCTTCCCGCCAGAAATGATTCGCGGGCCTGATCTATCCGCCGATGGTAGGGCATGATCACGTGGGCCCGATCGCTGATGGTGAGCCTCGTCGATTCCGGGAAAACCCCCCTCGCCTTAAGCCGCTCTATCTCGCCCTTGAGGACCTGGGGATCGACAACAACACCGTTGCCGATGATACAGACCTTGTTATCATGAAGGATCCCCGAGGGAACGTGGTGGAGTACTGTCTTCTCCCCCTTAACCACCAGCGTATGGCCGGCGTTGTTACCGCCCTGGAATCGGACTATGACCTGGGCCTTTTCCGCATAGAGGTCGACAACCTTCCCTTTCCCTTCATCGCCCCACTGGGTCCCGATGATCGTTACATTCATTTCCCTAGTCCCCGTTACATCTTTAAACGTTTCACGTAAACCACATTGGGCATCTGTCTCAATTTCGCCAGGGCATCATCCGGTACGACACTGTCTGTACTGAGCACGACCAGGGCCTGCCGGTCCACCTGTTCCCGGCTCAGATGGAGCTGGGCGATGTTGATGCCGTTGTTGCCCAGGGTAGTGCCGATATTGCCTATCACCCCGGGGCGGTCGTAATTGGAAAGAACGATCATGTTGCCTTCCGGGATAATCTCTACGGCGAATCTGTTCACCCCGACAATCCGGGGGGCAGATGTTCCGAAAATGGTCCCCCGGCTGCAACCCTCCTCCTGGGACGTGCGCACGGTAAGGCTTATCAGGCTTGTGTAAGCCTTGGTCTCGCCGCTTTTCACCTCCCGGACATTGATTCCCCTCTCCCTGGCCACCAGGGGGGCGTTTATGTAATTTATGTTCTCCCGCAGAATCGGGGTGAGCAAGCCTTTCAAAAGGGCGATGGTGATCGGCTCGAGGTTGTGTTTCAACACCTCGCCGCTGTATTCGATCGTAACCTCTTCCAGCCCGCCTGAGACGAGCTGGGCCTGAAACTTCCCCAGCTTCTCCGCCAGGGTAAGATAAGGCTTGATCTGCCGGAGAACCTCCGCGGTAACCGAGGGGAAGTTCAGGGCATTCCTGATCTCACCCTTGAGGAGGTAGTCGGATATCTGCTCGGCAATCGCAATGGCCACATGGATCTGCGCCTCGTCCGTCGAGGCCCCCAGATGGGGGGTGCAGATGACATTGTCCAGGGACAGCAATTCATGATTCCTCGTCGGTTCATCCTCGAAAACGTCCAGGGCCGCCCCGGAAACGTGGCCTGAGACGAGGGCCTCATAGAGATCCTTCTCGCTCACTATACCTCCCCGGGCACAGTTGACGATATAGACCCCTTTTTTCATCATACCCAGGGTCTTGGAGTTGATGATGTTTCTCGTCTCCTCGGTAAGCGGCGAATGGATGGATACAAAGTCCGCGGCCCCGAGAAGTTCCTCCAGAGATACCAGTGTTATTCCTATTTTAGCCGGCGCCTCCGAGGAAATGAAAGGATCACAGGCCAGAACGTTCATCTTAAGCCCCAGGGCCCGTTCGGCGACCGCGGAACCGATCCGGCCGATCCCGATTATCCCCAGGTTCTTGTTGAAGAATTCGTTGCCGCTGAACCGATTCTTCTCCCAGAGGCCCGCCTTCATCGAGGCCGTCGCCTGGGGGATCTTCCTCACCAGAGACAAAAGCATGGCGATGGCATGCTCGGCGGTGGTCACGGTATTGCCCCCGGGGGTGTTCATAACGACGATTCCCCGCTTGCTTGCCGCATGGATATCTACGTTGTCCAGGCCGGTCCCGGCCCTGCCGATGATGCTCATCCGTTCGGCCCGCTCAATGATCTCGGCGGTAACCTTGGTCGTACTCCTCACCACCAGGGCGTCGTAATCGCCGATGATCTCCTTGAGTTCCCCGGGTGTCAGCCTGGTCTTTTCCTCCACCTCAAATTCCGGTATCCTCCGAAACACCTCCAGACCTTCCCGGGAAATGGCATCGCTGATCAAGATCTTCTTCACTTCTATCCCCTTATTTCACCTTGGCAAGTTTTCGTTCGGACAATTCGGCAAGGATGGCAAGCGCCCGCTCAAGGTCCTCCGGTTCGATCGTGGGACCGCACCAGAAGCGCAAACCGGGCGGGGCATCCCGATAGGAATTGATGTCGTAGGCAACCTCTCTTTGATCAAGCTCTCCGGCAAGAGACTTAAGGAGCCCGTCCTGGTCCTGCCGGGAGAGTTCTTTAAACCTCCGGTCGCTTAAGACCAGGCAGACCGAGGTATTGGAACGGGTATCTTCCCTCTTGGCCAAAAACTCAATCCAGGGGGTTTTCGCCGCCCATTGCTCAACCACCTTGAGATTGGCATCTGTCCTGGCAAAAAGCCCCTCAAGGCCGATTTCTCTCGCCCAATTCAGCCCGTCGAGATAGTCCTCAACACACAACATGGAAGGGGTGTTGATGGTATCCCCGGCAAAGATCCCCCGGTCCACCTTCCCCTTGGCCTTGATCCTGAATATCTTGGGCAACGGCCAGGGGGGATCGTAAGATTCGATCCGGGCCACGGCCCTGGGGCTCAACACCAGCATCCCATGCCCTCCTTCTCCGCCGAGACACTTCTGCCAGGAGAAGGTCGCCACATCCACCCCGCCCCATTCTACGGGCTGGGCAAACACGGCGCTCGTGGCATCGCAGATCGAAAGTCCCTCCCGGTCTGCCGGGATCCAATCCCAGTGGGGAATCTTGACGCCGCTTGTGGTTCCATTGGCTACGAAAACCACGTCCCCGGTCCAATCAATCCCCTCGAGATCGGGCAACTCTCCGTACGGGGCCGAACGGATAAGGGGATCGAGCTTGAGCTGACTCTTGATATCCTGAGCCCAGGTTTCGGAGAAACACTCCCAGACCAGAACCGTAACCGGCCTCGGCCCCAGCAGGTTCCACATGGCCAGTTCAAAGGCCCCGGTGTCGGACGCCGGAACGATCCCGACCAGATAATCGCCGGGAATGCCAAGGACCTCTCTGGTCAAATCTATAGCGGAAGCGAGCTTCTTTCTCCCCAGGGCGGAACGATGGGAGCGGCCGATCGCCGCGGATTTCAAAACCTCCGGAGTCCAGCCAGGTCTCTTGCTGCAGGGACCGGAGCTGAAATTTGGATTGTGCATAGGAACCTCAAACGGATTTACCGGGGATACCCCGCAGACCATAGCCAATAATTCGTAATTACGATGCTTTTCTTACCGTCCCCTTCTTTTCTTCTCGATGCCTTAGCTATTATCTTCATAACCCCACCCTGTCAAGGTTTTATTCCCTGGTAACCAGGGCCGCCACCTCTATATGGCCGGTTCGGGGAAACATATCGAGTGGGCAAACAGCCCCCAGGGCAAACCCTTTTTCGATCAAATATTTGAGATCCGAGGCCAGGGAGGCCGGATTGCAGGAGATATAAACGATCCTTTCAACCTGAAGGGCCGAAACCGCCGCGAGGGTTTTCGCCCCGAGACCAAGCCGGGGCGGATCGAGGATGAGGAGATCCACCGGTCTTTCCCTCCGGACAAACAGTTCCATAAGGAGTCTTCCCACATCCCCGGCGTGAAATTCCCCCTGGCTGAACCCGGCCCGGGCCAGGTTGGCCCTGGCCTGGGAAACGGCGGCGGGATTTGCCTCAAGACCGACGAGTCTCTTCGCCCGGGGCGCCAGGAAGAGGGAAAAGAGCCCGGAGCCGCAATATCCGTCCACTATCGTCTCCCGTTCCTCCCGTCCGGCCAGTTCGGCTACCGTCTCCACCAGTTTTTCCGTCAGGTAGACGTTGGCCTGGAAGAACCCGTCGGCGGGCACGGAAAAGGATACTCCCTTTACCCGGCGGTCGATCAACCCTCGGGTTCCGGGGATGCAGGTCCCTCTCCCCGCACCCTCCGGACGAGACCAGAAGGTGAGCCTTTCAGGCCAGGGCTTTCTTGATTTGCCGCTTATCCTTTTGCGGTAATCCTCCAGATCCTCGTTAATCGACTCCCAGGCAATCTCGCAGCGTTTCAGATCCACCACCCGATCGCTTAACGCCTCTTTGAACCCAATCCGGGGCGGTCTTCCCGGGAGCGAGGCGACATGAAACTCAACCTTGCCGCGATAATGGTAGTCCGCGGGCGAAGGGATGATGTCCTGCGCCTCGACCCCGGCTATCAGGCCGATCCGGCGGAGGATTTCATCTACCTGCCGCTTTTTCCACCACAGCTCTTCCTCATAGAGAAGATGCTGGTACCGGCATCCCCCGCAGATGCCGTACGCCCGGCAGCGAGGTTCGGTGCGCCGGGGGGAGGGAGAGAGGATTTGAACGACCCGCCCGAGGCAATAACGACTTTTTACCTCGGCTATCTCTACCACGAGTTCGTCACCACAGGCGGTGAAAGGGACGAAGACCACCAGGTCCTGATGCCTGCCCACGCCGCTTCCGCCATAGGCCAGAGACGAGACGGCAATCTCGATCCTATCCCCCTTCCCGGGCTTATCCCCGCCGGTCATGTATGTTATCCCCCTTATCCTGAATCATCCTGTGAGAGTTTTGCAAACTGTTGTCTTCGTGATTTCGACCCCGCCCTTGCCATTTCGACCGCAGAGAAAAATCTCAAACAGGGTGCAACCATTAAGATTTCTCGTCGCGGTCGCTCCTTAAACGACCTGAGGGCCCTTACCCTTATATATTGTATTGAAATGGGTTTGCCCGTGTCAAGGGGCCCTTTCCCCTTTACAGACCCTTCAATTCCTGTTAGTTAGGGGCAGCTCAAATCTGAGGGATAAGACCCGTTGGATCAGGACAATGTAAGCAGACACCGCCTGGGCGAAAAAGAGATAATCCTCGTCGGAACCGCCCACATCTCCCGGGAAAGCGTCGAGCTCGTCGAGAGGATCATCGACGAAGAGAAACCGGATACGGTGTGCGTCGAGCTCTGCCGGGCCCGCTACCAGGCAATGACCCAGCAAGACCTCTGGCAGGAGACGGACATTATAAAAATCATCAGGCAGAAGCAGACCTCCCTTCTCATTGCCCAATGGCTGATGGCCTCTTTTCAAAACAGGATAGCAGAGAGATTACGTATCCGCCCCGGGGAAGATATGCTTGCGGCAATAAGAAAGGCCGAAGAGATCGGCGCCCGGCTGGTCCTTGCCGACCGGGAAATCCGGGTGACCCTGACTAGGACCTGGCGCGGGCTTAGCTTCTGGGGGAAGATCAGGCTGATTCAGGAGCTCCTCGCCTCCCTCCTCTTCTCTCCGGAGGTAGGGGAGGAGGAGATCGAGGCCTTAAAGAAACAGGATGTCCTGGAGACCGCTATTGCCGACATGAAGGATAAATTCCCTTCGATTAAGGAAACGATTATCGACGAGCGGGACCGCTGGCTCGCCTCCTGCATCGGCGAGGCGGAAGGGGAAAAGATCGTCGCGGTAATCGGGGCCGGCCACCGGGCGGGGATAGCGGAAAACCTGGGGACGGCCCTTAAGAGGGAAACGATAAACCGGATCCCCCCGCCTGCCGTCTGGTCGCGTCTTTTGGGCTGGACGATTCCCCTCATTATCCTTACGCTCATCCTGGCCGGATTCATCTATTCCGGCAACAAGGCCGGCCTCGGGATGCTTGTCTCCTGGGTTGCCATCACCGCCGCCTTTTCCGGTCTCGGGGCCCTCGTGATGCTTGCTCATCCGGCAACGATCATCGCCTCCGCCCTCGCCGCCCCCCTCACCACCCTCCATCCGCTCCTGGCGGCGGGATGGGTGGCCGGCCTCACCGAGGCCTCCCTCAGGAAACCCAGGGTAAAGGACTTCATCTCTCTTAAGCAGGATATCCTGTCGTTCCACGGCTTCTTCCGGAACAAGATAACCAGGATCCTCGTTCTTATCGCCCTGGTGAATATGACCACATCGATCGGCACCTTTGTCGCCATCCCGGTTATGATGCGCCATTTTTGAAGATGAAAACAACCAATCCCCTGAACCTGATAATCTATATTAACGTCTTCTTTTTCCTCTTCTCCCTTATCCTTATCCCTTCCCCTTCCGGCCTCACCCTGAATCCCTTCGCCCTGCTCGCCCCGTCCCGGGAGAGCCTGCTTGTCCTGGGGGCAACCGGGGTGATACCTATCACCATCTTCGACCGCTGGTGGACCCTTCTCACCGCTCCGTTTCTCCACGGAGGTCTCCTGCATCTTGCCTTCAACCTGCTTGCCTTAAGGCAGCTCGGGGCCTTTGTCCTTCAAGAATACAGGGAGGCCAGGTTTTTAATAATCTATATCTTATCGGGGGTCTCGGGTTTTGCGATCTCCTTCCTCTTCGGGGTGCCGTTCACCATCGGGGCCTCGGCGGGTATTTGCGGACTGATCGGGTCGATAATCTATTACGGCAAGAGCCGACGGGACTTCTACGGCAATTTCGTCTACAGACAGGCCGTAGGGTGGGTGGTCGGGCTTATTATCATCGGACTGCTGCTCCCGGGAATAAACAACTGGGCCCACGGAGGGGGCCTCCTCGGGGGGATCTGGGTAAGCTGGCTGATCGGTTACCAGGGCCGGACGAAACCTGTCCATCAGGTCATCCGATGGATCTTGGCAGGAGGAACCGCCCTGGCCCTGCTTTGGTCCTTGGCCCAGGGCATCTATTTCTATTTTGTGTTGACTCCTCTGAAATAACAGGTTTATAAGAGACCATCCGGATTCAAGCATCAAACCCGAGAGGAACAGGCTATGGAAAAAATAATTTCAGCAACCCTGACCGTCATGATCGTTATCCTGATCTCCGCCTGCGATGCGGCGATCAACGTAGGAGGGCGAACTTTAGGGGTTCAGGGAGGGAAATTCATCTACAGCGACGGATTTGTCCTGGCCAAATACCCTCATCCCTATGAAAAGGTCTGGGAGGCAAGCGAGAAGGCCATAGCGGACCTCAAGGCGCAAGAGGTATCCATAACGCAGAAGATCGGCGCCGGCCAGATCAAGGCGAGACTCAAGGAGGAGCAGGTGACGGTCCTGGTCAAATACCTGTCGAAGACAGAGACCTCGGTTTCCGTCCGGGTAGGAATCATGGGGAACCCTCTTGCGGCGCAGATGTTTCACGATCGGATCTCAAGGAGTTTCTAGGCTTCCCTAAGCAGGCAGGCATGGCGGGAAACGAGAGCAGCGAGAATAAAGATTGAAAGCTTGTGAATTATGTCATCTCCAGTGGCTCAGGCGACGAGAAATCTTAATGTATTTAGACTCTTTAAGATTTTCCCCCGCGGTCGAAATGACGAGATCGGCGGTTTTTCAAAGCTCTCAGATTACAAATTCCCAACCTATCACCTTAGCATTCTTCAGGGACAGGTCCCATGAAGGAGAAGAAACCATCCCGCCCCAGGGCGGCCGATCCTTTTAAAGGACCAGGGGACGCCGAGCACGCCGGACTTTACAGCCTCCTGCTTGAATCCCTTACCGATTCCATCTATCTTCTCGATCCGGCGGGACGTTATCTTTTCATCAACAGCTTTCAGGCAAAGCATTTGGGCTGCCCGCCTGAGGCCATAGTGGGCAGACCATACGGCGATTTCCATACCCAGGGACAAACGGAAGAATTGCTCGCCAAGATCGAAGAGGTCCTGGCCACCGGAGTCCCAAGGGAAGACGAGTTCCGGGACGACCAGGGGAGATGCTTTCTCAGAAGCCTGCATCCGATCAGGGAGCCAAACCCGAGCGGCCCGATCAGGGCTTTAGCGGTCGTCGAGAAGGATATCTCCGAGCGATGCCGGATCGAAGACAACCTGAAAGAGAGTGAAATTAGATACCGGACCATTATCGAAAACATCGCCGACGGCTACTACGAAGTCGATCTTAAGGGCAACATCACCGAATGCAACGAGGCGGCCTACCGGAATCTCGATTATTCCCGGGAGGAATTCATCAACATGAATTTCTCCTCCTTCGTGGATCAAGACCAGCTGGGGACTATCTATGCGGAGTTCAATAAAGTCTTTATGACGGGCAATCCCCTCAAGAATCTGGAATTCAGGGTCAAAAAAAAAGGTCCCGGTTTTATAAACATCGCCATTTCCTGCGCCTTGATCAGAGATTCCCGGGGCCGGCCTTCGGGTTTCCGGGGAATCTTCCGGGATCTCACCGAGCTTAAAGAATCTGTCCACATCACCAAATATAAAACCACCGAAGAGGCCTTAAGACAGAGTGAGGAGCGGTGGCGGACGATTATCGAAAACATCGAAGACGGCTATTATGAAACCGATCTCACCGGCCGCTTTACCTTCTTCAACGATTCGTTAAGCCGGATCATGGGATACAGCCAAGAAGAGATGCTTAAGGTCGATTTCCGCCAAATAACCGATCCGGAAAACGCCCGGGAGATAAGAAGGGCTTTCAACGAGCTCTACAGATCCGGCGTGCCGGTCAAAAGCATCGAGTGGATAGTAACCAGGAAAGACGGCAGTGAAAGGATAAACGAGATCTCCGCCTCACTCATCCAGAACGACCGGGGTGAACCGCTCGGTTTTCGCGGGATAGCGAGGGATATTACGGAACGAAAGAATTTCGAGGCGGCGGTAAAACAGATGGCCTATTACGATGCCCTGACCGGCCTGCCCAACCGCCGCCTGTTTGCGGACCGGCTCAACCTGGCCATGGCCAATGCCGATCGGAAACAAAACCTAATCGGCCTTTTGATGCTTGACCTGGACAATTTCAAGGCGATAAACGATGCCTTCGGCCATGCCGCCGGAGACAAACTGCTCGTCGATATGGGCGCGCGGCTCTCAGGGCTTCTCCGCAAGGCCGACACCGTCGCCCGCCTGGGGGGGGACGAATTCATCATCCTCCTGTCGGAAATCAAGGGGAAAAAAGCCGCTACGACCGTTGCCAGGAAGATCATAGAAGCCGCCCAAGAGCCTTTCCGGCTCCATTCTCAGGATGTCGTAATCACAACCAGTGTAGGAATCGCCCTTTACCCCGAGCACGCCACCGATGGGGAAACCCTGATCAAGTTTGCCGACGATTCGATGTATCTGGCCAAACAGACCGGCAAGAACAGGTTCGAATTATATCGACCGGCAAGACGGAATTCATCCCGCCTGAAGGGATAAGAAAAGCCCCTTGAGATAGCCGCCCTGGGGATGGCCGAGCAGGACAGGGTGATCCGCCGCCGGCCCCAGCCGGGCAAGGACAAGCGGCCTTTTTCCGGCCTCGCAGGCCGCGGCAAGGACGATCCTCTCGAAGAGGTCCGGGGCAAGAAAATTGGAGCAGGAAAAGGTAAAGAGCAGCCCTCCTCCCTTAAGACGCCGTATCCCCTGGCGGTTGATTTCCTTATAGCCCCTGGTTGCCCTGGAGAGATCCTTCGGTGACTTGGCAAAGGCCGGCGGATCCAGGATCACCAGATCGAAAGACTCCTCGCCCTGCCTCAGATAGTCGAAGACGTCGGCGGCGACAATCCGGTGTCTGTCCTCAGGAAGCCCATTGATTTGCCAGTTTATCCCGGCAAGACGATTGGCAGAGGCGGAGGTCTCGACCGAGACGACCTCTGTTGCGCCCCCGGCCCCGGCATAAACGGAAAAGGCCCCGGTGTAGGAAAAACAGTTCAGCACCAGAGCCCCGGACGAAAAACGGCGGACCAGCTCCCGGTTGGTTCTCTGGTCCAGGAAAAAGCCGGTCTTTTGACCGGATGCGAGATCAACCTGGAAGGTAAGGCCGCCTTCAGAGATCTCCACAACCGGCGGCGGGGCGCCTACCACCGGGCCGATCCTTTCTTCCAGGCCCTCAAGCAGCCTGGATTTACCCTCGCTTCGCTCATATATCCCCAGAGGTCTCAGTTCCTCAAGAAGAATCTCGATCAAATCGGCGCGAACCAGTTCGCTGCCCGCGGTCGAAAGGGACAAAACGAGATAATCGCCATAGCGGTCGACGATAAGGCCGGGCAGTCCGTCCCCTTCGGCATTGATCAGCCGGCAGGTGGTGGTCTCGGGGGGCAGGAGCCTTTTTCTCAGCGCACTGGCCTCCCTGATCCTCCGCCGGAAGAAGTCTCGATCGATTACCGCGTCGGTCTTAGTGGTCAAAACCCGAAAGGCGATATCGGTTTCGGGATGGTAGAATCCCAGCGCCAGGGGTTGCCCGCTCCGGCCTACCGCCAGAACCACCTCCCCGGGTTTAAGTTTTCCCTCCCTTCGGGCCAGAGCGCCGGAAAAAAGCCAGGGATGTCCCCGTAAAAGGGCCTTTTCCCGGCCCGGGTTAAGTTGCAGCCGGGGATACATAACGCCAGAACCTCCCGTCTTGCATGAGATTAAATCTCAGTATAAAGTGCCCGAACTCTACCTGCAACCATCCTGAAAGGCAAGGACAAAGACCCCGGTCTGAAGATATGCGGAAAAACGAGCCAAAAATTTCAGAAACCCGATTCTTCTTCCCGGAAGAACCGATAGTCACGGGGATTTTCCTCCGCCGGCCCAATCGATTCGTGATCGAATGCCTTATGGGAAACAGGATGGTCAAGGCCCATCTGGCCAATCCCGGGCGGCTCTGGGAGCTGCTCCTTCCGGGAAGGGAGATCCTGCTTCTGCCCCGGCCGAATGGCAAGGCTACCGCCTTCTTTGCCCTGGCGGTTAAACGGGAGGGAACGGTCGTTCCTCTTGACACCCATCTGGCCAACGGGGCCGCCGGGCTGCTTTTTTCAGAGGGCCTGATCCCGGGCTGGGAGGAGGCACGGGTAGTCAAAAGAGAACCGCCGGTAGAAACAGGCCGGCTCGATTTTCTCCTTGAGCTTGGCGGACGGGATTTTTTTCTTGAAGTCAAATCCTGTTCCCTTTTCGGCCGATCGCTTGCCATGTTCCCCGACGCCCCGACAAGCCGGGGCACGAAACATCTGCGGTTCCTCTCCGGGCTGAGCGAAACCGGGGCGGGCGCCGGCATCCTCTTTCTTGTCCACTCGCCCCGGGTGGAATATTTCCTGCCCGATTATCACACCGATCCGATCTTTGCCCGGAGCCTCTTTGAGGCGAGGGCAAAGATCGCTATCCGGGCCCTCGGTCTCAACTGGGGGGAGGACCTGGGGCTCGCCGGTCCTCCAAGGGAACTTGCCATACCCTGGGAGATCATCCCCAGGGAAGCCGGCAATTCGGGCAGTTATCTCTTTTTGCTTAAACTTGAAGAAAGCAAGCGTATTCATGTCGGGCGCTTAGGGTGGGTGAGCTTCCCGGCGGGTCATTATATCTACGTGGGATCGGCGAAAAAGAATCTCAAGGAGCGAATGGCAAGACACCTGGGCAAAAGAAAGAACCTCCACTGGCATATCGACTATCTGAGGAATCACGGGGAAAAATGCAAAGCGATCCCGGTGCGAACCAGAGACGACCTGGAGCACGAAATCGCCGCGTCCCTCGGGAACATCTTCCCCTCGCCAGTCCCCGGGTTCGGCTCATCAGACTGCTCCTGCCTGAGTCATCTCTTCTTCCCAGGTGAAAATCCCCTGGAAAACGCCGAATTCATAAAACTGCTGCAGCACTTTCGGATGGACCGCCTGGCCCTAAACCCGGATGCACAGACGGCCGGCGGTATGGTTACCTGATAACAAGCCCCGGAAAGATCAGCAGGATGGCGATGGCCAGGACCTGTAAAACGATAAAGGGCACCACCCCCCGATAGATATCCAGGGTCGTGACGGAGGCCGGGGCCACCCCCCGGAGATAGAAAAGGCTGAAACCGAACGGAGGCGTCAGAAACGAGGCCTGGAGATTCATGCCGATCAGGATGGCATACCAGAGGGGATCGATCCCCAGTTTGGCTACCATCGGGGCGATGATGGGGATGAAGATATAGGAAATCTCCACAAAGTCTATGAAAAAGCCCAGGATGAAGATCACGAGCATGGTGAGAATGACAAAACCCATCTGCTCCCCGGGGAGGTTCAGCATTACCTTTTCCACCAGGTGATCTCCCCCGGTGTAGGTAAAGACCATCGAGAAGATCGTCGCGCCGATGAGGATGGTAAACACCATGGCGCTGACCTTTACCGTCCTCATGGCCGTTTCATGTACCATAGGCCAGGTGAATTTCCCCGAGATCACCGCCAGAACCACCGCCCCGACGGCCCCCACCGCCGCCGACTCCGTCGGCGTGGCAATTCCGGCGAAGATCGAACCCAGAACCAAAACCACGAGCACCAGGGCCGGGAGGATGGCCTTGAGAGCTTCCCCGTATTGTTCTAACCGGGGGGCCTCGCTTGCCGGAAGGGCCGGCCCGGCCTCCTTGTTCAACAAGGTGTAACCCAGGGAATAGATCGTATAGAGCCCCACGAGCATAAGACCGGGGAGAACCGCCGCCCGGAAGAGGTCGCCCACCGAGACCAGCAGGACATCCCCGATGATGACCAGAACGATCGAAGGGGGAATGATCTGTCCCAGGGTGCCCGAGGCGCAGATCACCCCGGTGGCGAGCCTTTTATCGTACTTGTATTTCAGCATGACCGGCAGGGCGATAACCCCCATGGCCACCACCGAGGCCCCCACCACCCCGGTTGAGGCCGCGAGCACCATCCCCACGAAAATCGTGGAGACCGCAAGCCCCCCCCTGATCTGTCCGAAGAGCAGACCCATCGACTCCAGCATCCGCTCGGCGATGCCCGATTTCTCAAGAACAAGCCCCATAAAGATGAACAGAGGAACCGCCATGAGGATTATGTTGTGCATCGTAGGGTAGATCCGCTCCGCCAGAAGCAGGAAAATGTGCAGCCCTTCCGCGTAAATCCCGAAGAGAATAGCCACGCCTCCGAAGGTGAAGGCCACCGGGAAGCCCAGGGCGAGCATGGCCATAGCGGTCGCGAACATGATGATCCCGATCATGCTGACTCCTCCCCGGAGGGAACCATCTGCCTTTCCCCTCTTTTGATAAGGATCGGCAGATTGCTTAAGATCACCCCGATCCCCTGGAGGAAAACCAGGGCGAAGGCAACGGGCAAGACGGCCTTGATGAGAAAACGGTAGGAGAGACCGCCCGGATCGGGAGAAACCTCGCCGATCCGGTAGGAATAACCGACAAAGTCATAGGAACTGTAGATGATCAAAAGGCACATGGGAAAGACGAAAAGGATCGTCCCGGCGATATTGACCAGGGCCGCCTTCCTTGCGGTCATTTTCGCGTAGAAGATATCCACCCGGACATTCCCGTCTTCCCGCATGGTATAGGCCGCCCCGAGAAGAAACATCGAGGCAAAGAGATGCCATTCCATCTCCTGCATCGCCACGGATCCCGCGGAGAAGGCGTAACGCATGATTACATCGTAGAATACCACGAGGATCATGGCCAGGCAAAGCCAGCCGGCCAGCCGGCCGGCCGCCCCGGAGAGCCTGCCGATATTCCTCTCTATCCCCTGCAACATCCTCATTTACATTTATTCCCGTGATCTTACGACCTTGAGGGCCAATAACCATCCCCCGCGCCCCGCAAGCCTGCTCCCTTCTTGCTTACGGGGCCGGGGGAGGAAAAATCCTAGCGGATCCTTAGATATTCCAGCTCCGACACCCTGGTCCACTCCTTGGCCTTGCTTAGGAAAGCCCTCTGAGAGTCGAGGACCTCCTTCAATTCCGGGGTCTTGGCGGCCATTTCATTGAGGAGTTGGTCATTGGCCTTTTTAAAGGCGGCCAGGACATCCTTCGGGAAGGTCCGGACCTGAACCTTGTCCTCTTTCACCAGCTTTTCCCACGCCAGGGTGTTGCGATAGACTGATTCGGAAAGCATATCGAGGGACGACTCTTTTGCCGCCACCTGGATGATGGTCTTCAGGTCCTCCGGGAGGGCATCAAACTTCTCCTTGTTGACGAAGACCTGAAGCTCCGCCGCCGGTTCGTGCCAGCCGGTGTAGTAGTACTTGGCGATCTTCTGGAAGCCCAGGGGAAGGTCGAGGGCCGGGTTCACCCATTCGAGGGCGTCGAGGGTCCCCCTCTCCAGGGCCATGTAGAGCTCGCCCGCCGGAATCAGGGTCGGTTTGACACCCGCCCTTTCCACCACATCCCCCGCATGGCCCGGGATCCGCATCTTTAGGCCTTTGAGGTCTTTAAGGGATTTGATCTCTTTTTTGAACCAGCCGCCCATCTGGTTCTGGGTATTGCCGGCGTTGAAGATGACGATATTGTGTTTCGCGTAGATCTTGTTCATCAACTCCTGCCCGCCGCCGTAGTAGAACCAGGCGTTCTGTTCCAGGGCGTTCATTCCGAAGGGGACCGTGGTGAAGAAGGCCGCCGCCGGATCCTTGCCCTTGTAATAATAGGACGTGGTATGCCCCATTTCATAGGCCCCGGTTCTCACAAAATCGAAGATCCCGAAAGGGGCCTTGTGTTTCCCCGCCGCATCGATGGTTATTTCCATCCTGCCGCCGGTCATCTTCTTTACGTTATCGGCAAAACGGACCGCCGCATTCTCGAGGATCGGCGTGCCTGAGCCCCAGCTCATGGCCATGCGCCACTTGTATTCCGCCGCAAAAACGCCCGTCGAGGCCAGGAACATCCCCGCCATAATCATCATTCCCAAAACATACCTGCCTTTTCTCATAACCCTACCTCCCCTTTCTCAGATTTTGAAAGCCTTGAATTTTCAATAACGTCATTTCGAAAATAGAGCCTTGCCCGCCGCCCAAAATCGTTTTTTCCCCAGATTTTTCCTGATTAGACAAGGGCGCCTTATTTTGATCCGGGCAAGGATGACACGGCATGAGTCTGTTTTAATAACGTTAATGGCGGATTTTGTCAAGATTAAAAACCTCCGCGTGTAGCGAGCAAATGATATGTCCGGTTTTGTAGCACACGATCTGTCCTGTTTGCTAGGATCACCGACGGAGGTGAGGGATGCGACGGACAGAGATGCTACAGGAGATTCGGAAGATGCGATTTGAAGAGGTTTATCTTGGGTGGAATGAGAGTCGATTGACGCAGGAAGAAGCGGCGCGGATTTTGGGGGTATGCGATCGGACGTTTCGTCGGCAGATTGATCGGTATGAGCATGGGGGCATTGAAGGCTTGTCTGACAAGCGTTTGACCCAGGCTTCATTTCGCCGTGCACCGGTGGATGAGGTCATGTTGGTTACCGAGCGCTATAGTAATCGTTATCGTGGCTGGAACGTGAAGCATTTCTATAAGCAGTATATTGAGGGTGGGGGTAGACGGAGTTACAGTTGGGTGAAGAACACGCTTCAGTCAGCGGGGTTGGTTTTGAAAGCTTCCCGACGGGGAGTCCATCGCAAGGGTCGGGAGAGGTCTCCTTTGCCGGGCATGATGCTCCACCAGGATGGGAGCACTCATGAGTGGGTGCCGGGGAAAAAGTGGGATTTGATTGTCACGATGGATGATGCGACCAATGAGCACTACTCGATGTTTTTTGTGAATGAAGAGGGGACGGCCAGTAGCTTTCAAGGGGTCCGGGATGTGATTGTTCAGAAGGGTCTGTTCAGTTCCTTCTACTCGGACCGGGGGAGTCATTACTGGTTCACGCCCAAAGAAGGAGGCAAAGTCAGTAAAACCCAGCTGACCCAATTTGGCCGTGCAATGAAACATCTTGGGATTCAGATGATCGCAGCCTATTCTCCCGAGGCTCGGGGACGTAGCGAGAGGGCCTTCCGAACGCACCAGGACCGTCTCGTTAAGGAACTGGCCCTTCAGGGAATCACCGAAATGGATGCCGCCAATCGCTATCTGGCTCAGACGTATCTCACCGCCTTTAATGCTGAATTTATGCGGCCGGCTCTTGAAGAAGGGTCAGCGTTCGTCCCCTGGACGGGGAGCAATCTGGATGACATCCTCTGTGAACAAGACGAACGAATAGTCAGTGCTGATAACTGCGTCAGCTTTGAGGGGTTAAAACTTCAAATCCCCGCGAATCGTTATCGCTGCCATTACGTCAAGGTCAGGGTGCGGGTCCATCGGTATCTCGATGGTGCCTTGGCGATCTTCCACGGCCCTCTCAAGCTGGCCGATTATGATCATACGGGAAAACTCAAGGAGATGAAAAAGACCGCTTGACGGAGTTACCCACAACCATTTTCCGCCATGCTCCGCAAAGGCTGCGGAAAAATGGCCGTGGATAACTCCTCCCTAACAAAACCATTGAGGAAAGCGAACGTCCGCCGCTCTCCTCCTGTTCTCAATAAAAAACCCATCGGAGAAACAGTGAAAGCGGACAATTCATTTGCTACAAAACCGGACAAGTCTATTTGCTCTTGACATAGTTTTGTTTGAAAAAATTCGTT
>JBBIJM010000038.1:0-22514 GCA_037445955.1 Syntrophobacterales bacterium | reverse complement strand
TCTTTCGGAGAAGACGGAGTTGGGAGTCAGGCGGGCACAGGCGGTTGTGGCTCTGGAAGCGGTCATCTCCCTTTTGGAGAGTTACCAAGGAAAACTTGCGGACCCGGGAAACTCCTTAAGACGGATCGAACCCTCGGTGCTGGCCCTGGCAAACGGGGCGGAAAAGCTGGATCTGCTTAAGGAAAAGCTGCCTCAAAACGATCCGCTGCGAGAGATTATCAAGACTGCCGGCATTGTTTCGGGCGTAGAGATTGCGAGATTCAATCGCGGCGATTACCTTTGATCAGGATACACGACAGGAGAGCTTTGAATACCCGATGGTCAAATAATTGACATTCGGCTGACCTTATGGTAGCGTTCCTTCACTCCTTAAGGAAAGGAACGCCTCATGCCCAACGAAAGGATCCTCCTCATAGATGATTCTCCCGAGGTGCTCAAAGGGCTTTCGGAATATCTCAGCCAGAAAGGTTATGAGGTACAAACGGCAGCGGACGGATCCGTCGGAATCCCGTTGATCCGGGAGAATGCCTTCGATATCGTTCTTACCGACTTGATGATGCCCGGGGCCGACGGCATGGCGGTTTTGGAATACATCAAGCAGCACTCTTCCGACTCGACCTGTATCATCTTGACCGGGTACGGCAGCATCAAAAACGCCGTCGAGGCAATCAAGAGAGGGGCCTTCGACTACCTCACCAAACCTGTAAAACTCGAAGAAATCGGCATAACCTTAACTAGGGCGCTTGAGTTCAGGCGGCTCAAAAGGGAGAACCTCAATTTAAGGAATCAGTTAAAGAGGAAATACCAATTCAAGAACATCCTGGGGGAAAGCCCGGTGATGCAGCGGGTCTTCGCAACGATGGAAAAGGTGGCTGACAGTGACAGCACCGTTCTCATTTTAGGGGACAGCGGCACGGGAAAGGAGCTGATCGCCCGGGCGCTCCATTACAACAGCTCCCGCCGGGAAGGCCCCCTCATCCCCATCAACTGCGCGGCCATCCCAAGCGAGCTATTGGAAAGCGAGCTTTTCGGACACGAAAAGGGGGCCTTCACCGGCGCCTTCAAGACCCGGATCGGCCGGTTCGAACTGGCCGACGGGGGAACCCTCTTTCTCGATGAGATCGGCGATATGAACCCCAGCCTCCAGGGAAAACTCCTGCGGGTTATCCAGGAGAGACAGTTTGAACGGATCGGGGGTATGAAACCGATCAAGGTGGATATCCGGATCATCTCCGCTACCCATCAGGATTTGAAATTATCCGTCGCCGAAAAGCGGTTCCGGGAGGACCTCTATTATCGCCTCAATGTAATCCCCATCGAGATCCCCCCTTTAAGAGAGAGAAAATCGGATATTCCCCTTCTGGTCAACCATTTTATCCATTACTTCAGCAGAACCAAGAAAAAGAAGGTGGAGGGGATGTCCGGGGAGGCCTTGGATGCCCTGGAGAACTATGACTGGCCGGGAAACGTCCGGGAGCTCGAAAACATGATTGAACGGCTGGTTATCTTAAGTTCAGACGACGTTATTCACCTCTCCGAGCTGCCCGAGAGGATCCTGTCTTACCAAAGCCCGCCTCAGGCAAGAAATGCCCTGCCTGTCCAGGCGGAAGGCTTTTCTCTGGAGTGCGCCCTTGGGGATTTTGAGAGGCAGATGATATTTCAGGCCCTGGAGAGAAGCGGCTGGGTTAAAAACAAGGCGGCCCAGCTTTTGGGAATGAACCGAACAACCTTAATCGAAAAGATCAAACGCCTGGACATCCGGCGCCCGGCACCCTGAATTCCGCCGCACCGCCGGTTAGTCCATCGTCAAACCTGTGACTCTCCGGGGGAGTTTTGACATTTCCTGAATCGACCTCGAGAGCGCAATCTTCTAAGTATCCGTTTCGCAATGATTATATTTTTCTGCCCGGTGGCATAATATTTGCTCTCAACGGTAAGGAAAAATTGAGACCACCCGGCAGAACGTGATGAAGAAAAAGAGATTGCTGATTGCGGAAAACGATCCTGAAACCAAAGGAATCCTCTTTAAGGCCCTTTCCCCCGACGGATATGAAGTGGTGTTTTCCGACGATGAAGAGCAGGCGATATCCGTCTTTCAGCGCCAGTCTTTTGACCTGGTTCTCTCCGGACTGCCCGCCCAGGAAAAGGGAGGGTTTCGCTGCCTCGAGGCTATCAAGGCAAAATCCCCCCACATTCCGGTTATCGTTCTTTCTCCTTCCGGTTCGGTTCAGGGTGCGGTAGAGGCCATGAGGAAAGGGGCCTACGATTATCTCCTTAAACCTGTGGCCGTCGATTTCCTGAAAGAAAAAATAGCCGGCGCCACCGGAGACGGTACCGTACCGGCCGATGCGGCTGCCCTCCCCGGGAGAAACGGCACAGGCCAGATCCTCACCGAAGATGTCAAAATGAAGGAACTCCTTGATCTTTGCCAGCGGCTGGCCTTAAGCAATGCCCCGGTATTGATCCAGGGAGAAAGCGGCACGGGCAAAGAGCTGTTCGCCAGATTTATCCATAAAAAAAGCCCAAGAAGCACCGGGCCATTCATCGCCCTCAACTGCGCCTCTCTGCCGGAGGCGCTTTTTGAAAGCGAATTGTTCGGCCATGAAAAAGGGGCCTTTACCGGCGCCTTCGCGAAGAAGATCGGCAAGTTCGAACTGGCCAATCGCGGAACGATCCTGCTTGACGAGATTACCGAGATGAATCCCTTTCTTCAGGCCAAGCTCCTGCGGGTGATTCAGGAAAATGAGCTCGAGCGCGTAGGCGGCCGGGACCCCATCCCTATCGATGTTAGGGTCATCGCCACTACCAACCGCAAGATAGAAGATTCGATCGAAAGGGGAGAATTCCGGGAGGATCTCTATTTTCGCCTCAACGTCCTTGCGGTTACCCTTCCCCCTTTGAGGGAACGGCCCAGGGATATAAATTATCTGAGCCGCCAATTCCTTGACAGGTTCAGCGCTCTTTACGGACGGGAAGTTTCCCTCTCCCCAAGTTCCCTAAGCTGGCTCAGCCGGCAACCCTGGCGGGGTAATATCCGGGAATTAAAAAATACGATCGAACGGGCCGTACTCACCGGCAGAGGCCTTTGCCTCGAGCCGGAAGATTTCGCATCCGAAGAGCCGGGAAGGCCCAGGGAGAGACAGACACAAACCGAAGGCCCCCTCACCTTGAGAGATATGGAGAAGGAGGCAATAGTAGAGACCCTCAAGAAGACTCAAGGAAACCGGACCGATGCCGCCAGGCTCCTGGGGATCAGCATCCGCACCTTAAGAAACAAGCTAAACGAGTATAAAGAAACAGACCCGGATCTCCTGGCCCTGACGGGTTGAGGGGCCCCGACCGTATCTGGCATTTATATTGCATTAATATTTCCGGGAGGATCAAAATCATGAGCGAAACGAGAGGGTTGTTTGATCACACCGTAGGGATGCTTCAGCGTTCCCTGGGACTCTTTAGCCTCCGGCACCGGATCATCTCCGACAATATCGCCAATTCGGAAAATCAAAACCACGTAGTGAAGGATGTGTCGTTCCAGGAAGCCCTCAAGCAGGCGGCGGGAGGGGCCTCTTCCCTCATTTTGAGCCGGACGGATTCCCGCCATCTCCGGGGCGATCTCCCCCAGGGGGGAGAGATAACCTTTTTACCGGGCAAGGTCGAGCTGGATGAGGAGATGGGGAGATTGGCCCAAAACAACCTTCTGTTTCAGGCCTCCGTCCAGGCGATGCTTAAGAAACTCGACGGATTAAAACATGTCATTCAGGAAGGAGGAAGGTAGTCCGGATGAACCTCTTTAAATCAATGGGAATAAGTTCCGAAGGTCTCAACGCCCAGAAGACTTATATGGAGACGATTTCGCTCAATCTGGCCAACTACAAGACAACCAGAACCGAGAGCGGGGAGGCCTACCGGAGGAAAACGGTGCGCTTCTCAAGGGAGTCGGGAGATTCCGGTTTTTCCTCGATGCTGGCCGGCAGGCTGAGGGAAAAGAGCGGCGTTTATGCCACCCATCTGGCCCATTTCAGAAACTTGAATCCCGGGCCGCAAGCTTCCTTCCCCGAAGGGAAGGCGGTTTCCGCGGCGGTTCACGATGATCAACGTCCTTTTCAGATGGTCTTCGATCCCTCCCATCCCGACGCCAACGGAGACGGATATGTGAATTTCCCGAATATCAATGTTTTTGAAGAAATGGTGAACATGACCAAGGCGGTGCGCGGCTACGAAGCCAATATCACCGCTTTCAACGCCGCCAAATCCATGGCCCTGAAGGCCCTGGAAATCGGCCGATAAGGAGACAGAGGGATGAAGATCGAGGGAATGTCCAATGCTCTTCTGTCTGTTCCGGAGGCAGGCAGCCAGAGGGGACAGGATCCGCTTTCCGGATTCAAAGAAACCCTGACTCAATCCATCCAGGAATTGAATCAGCTCTCCAATGCGGCAAGCCTGAAGATTCAGGAGATGGTGACAGGTGAGGCGGACATCCATGAGGCGATGATTGCCATGGAAAAGGCGGGCATCTCGTTTAGGCTTATGCTCCAGGTCCGCAACAAGGTCCTTTCCGCCTATGAAGAGATCATGAGAATGCAGTTCTGATGATAAGAGCCTTGATGGAACTAAATACAGGATCAGCTTATGATAAATAAAATCAATGAACAGGTCGCCCCTTATACCAGCCTTCTTCAGGGCCGGGGATTGATCCTGATTGCCGTCGTGCTCGTTTCCCTTCTCTTCTTCGGGTCTCTCATTTTCATAAACACCCAGCCGGATTACCAGGTCCTCTTCAGCGGCCTTTCCGCCGAAGATGCCGGCGACATATCAAACAGATTAAAGGAAAAAAAGATCCCCTTCCGTCTCTCCCAGGAGGGGACGAGTCTTCTGGTCCCGAAGGAACAGGTCTATGAACTCCGTCTTTCCCTCGCCGCCGACGGTCTTCCCAGAGGGGGCGGGGTGGGGTTTGAGGTTTTTGACCGGAACAATATCGGGGTTACGGACTTCGTCCAGAGATTGAATTATCAACGGGCCCTGCAGGGAGAGCTCGGCCGTACGATAAAGCAGATCCGGGAGATCGAAAAGGTCCGGGTTCATATCGCCACCCCCAGGGAATCCCTCTTTATCGAAGAGTCGAAGGCGCCCACGGCCTCGGTGCTGGTGAAGACCAGGTCCGGGATGACCCTGAATCCCTCCCAGGTCGAGGGAATAGTCCGCCTGGTTGCCAGCGCCGTAGAAGGCCTCGATCCGGCGAACGTTTCCGTAGTGGACACCGCGGGAAAGGTTCTCTCCAAAAGCCCCGGCTCAACCCCTCTGGGACATTTGACCAATTCCCAGCTCGAATATCAAATCAAGATGGAAGAGGGTTTCAGGAAAAAGGTCCAAAGTATGCTGGAGGAGGTTCTCGGACCTGGAAAGGCCATTGCGAGAATTTCCGCGGAAATAGATTTTCAGCAGATGGTCGTTACGGAAGAGAAGTTTGATCCTAACGCCGTGGTAAGAAGCGAGCAAAAGAACAGGGAAAAGCCGGCCGCCTTAACCGCGCCTCCCGCCAACCGTGCGGACCAGGGAGGCAGCTCCCCGGCCAATCCCCAGGAAACCCTGCCGCAGGTTTCCCCGTTGAACCTGATGGAGAGGCAAAACGAGATCAGAAACTACGAAATATCCAAGATCAACCGGCAGATCAAAAACCACGTGGGAGGCCTTAAAAAGGTTTCCGCCGCCGTGATCATCGACGGAACGTACAAAGATGTCGCCGGAGAAGGCGGAGCGAAAGAGAAGAAATATTTCCCCCGGTCTCAGGAGGACATGAAGCATCTCGAAAATGTAGTAAAGACCGCAATCGGCTATACCGAACAAAGAGGCGATCAGGTGGAGGTCATCAACCTGCCCCTCTATTGGTCCGGCGCCGAAGAAGAGATTAAACCCGAACAGGCGGCCTCCTATAAAGACTATATTCCCCTGGCAATCAAGCCGGCGGTCAGCCTGATCCTGGTTATTCTCTTCCTCCTCTTCGTTGTCCGTCCCATCTTGAAGAGAAGGCCGGCCAACACCGCCTTAGATCTGCGGCCGATCGGCGCCCCTGCCGGGCCGGAGCTGATCCCGGCTGAGATATCCTATCAAAGGACCAAAGAGCTGGCCCTGTCCCCGAAGGAATATGCCCTCCAAATCGCCCAGCAGGATCCCGCTAAAGCCGTAGCGGTGGTCAGATCCTGGATCAATTAGAGGGCAGGGACAGATGGCAAACGAGAAAATATCCGGGGCTCAAAAGGCGGCGATCTTCCTCTTCTCTCTGGGGGAGGATCTGGCTTCCAATGTGATCAAGCAGCTAACCCCGGAGGAAATCAGAAAGATAGGGGCGGCCTTTTCCAGGATCTCCAAACTTACGCCAAATACCGTCGATGAGATCATGCATGAGTTTCAAGAAGACGCCAATATGCCTCTGCCCATCCAGGTCGGCAAGGATGGGGGAACCCATTTTTTGAAGAATGTCGTCTCGAAGGCCGTGGATAAAGAAAAGGCCAGGAGCCTCATCGAGGATATCCAGGACGAAGCGAAATCGAACCTCTTTCAAAACATAAAACAGCTCGACCCAAAAACGGTAGCCCTTTTTCTGCGGGCCGAACATCCCCAGACCATTGCCATCGTGTTGACCCATCTTGATTCCCTCCATGCCGCCGAGATAATCGAAGAGCTGCCTCCGGCCATTCAGGCAAACGTGGTAACCAGAATCGCCGAGCTGGACAATATCCCCCCGGGGATCGTGGAAGAAATCGACGAGGTGCTAAAGCAGGAGATCTCGGCGATCAAGGGAGGCGACGGCCATAAACGGGGCGGGGTAGGCCTGGTGGCGGATATATTGAATCAGGTAAACAGCAAGATAGAAGGCCAGATCATGAAGGACCTGGAGGAACAGAAACAGGGGCTAGCCGAAGAGATCCGCAAGCTCATGTTCGTCTTCGAAGACCTGCTTAAGATCGATGATCGCAGCATCCTGGCCATTTTGAAGGAGATCGACAATGAAAATCTGATGAAGTCCCTCAAGACCGCTTCTGAAGGACTCAAAGAGAAGATCTTCAAGAATATGTCCGAAAGGGCCTCTCAGATGCTGAAGGAAGACATCGAGGTGATGGGACCCTTGAGGCTCAAAGATGTCGAGACGGCACAGCAGGCCATCCTGAAGGTCGCCAAGCGGCTGGAGACTGAAGGTAAGATTGTCCTGATGAGCAAAGGGAAGGAGGAGGTCTTTGTCTAACGAGTTCATCCCGAACCAATTTGGCCCGGCGGAGACTAAAGACCCCTTTGAAGTATCCTGGCCTACCTTTTCTTCCTCCCAGGGAAGCTTCACCGTTTCCCGGGAATTCAGGCAACAGGAGAGCCTGATGCTCAAGGAAGCCCGGGACAGGGCCCTGTCAATCGAGCAGGAGGCCTACGAAAGAGGTTTTGAGCAAGGGGAAAAAGACGGCCGGGAGCTCGGTCTTAAGAGATTGGAAATCATCATCGGCAAGCTCTCTGGTCTTTTTGAGAACATCGACAACCAGCGCCGGACATTCCTCAAGACCTGCCAGGAGAGGACCCTGCGTTTAACCTTGAACATGGGCAAGAGGATCTTTCGCCAGGAACTGCTCCATAATGAAGAGGTGATCGTAGCCTCCTTAAAAGAGGCCTTCGCCCTGGTTACCGAAAGGGGAGGGCTCCTGATCCGGTTGAATCCCGAGGACTGCAAGTATCTTCTTGCCCACTCGGAAAAACTTCCCTTCTGTCTTGACGAGGCAGGCGGGGCCAGACTCATCTCCGATCCCGCCGTCACGCGGGGGGGATGTCTTCTGGAAACGGCCGCCGGAGAGGTGGACGCCACGATCGAAAGCCAGTTCGATGAGCTCATTGATTTAATCGCAACCAGAAATAATCCGCCGGACACCGGCCCCGGCCTTGCTTGCCCTTAGGAGACCATGGAGAGCAATCATCTGCCGGAGCAAACAGCGGCCGAGCTGGCCATCAGGGAGGCGAAGGTGATCAAGATCTTCGGCCGGGTAGCCAAGGTCGTAGGGCTCGTCATCGAAGGCATCGGCCCCTCTCTGGCCATAGGAGACGTGTGCCTCATCGAGCGGGAGACCGGCGCAGCCCCGGTCATGGCGGAGGTCGTCGGTTTCCGGGAGAAGAGGATGCTCTTCATGCCCCTGGGGGAGACCCGGGGGATAAGGCCGGGCGACCGGATAAGGCCTCTGGGTTCCCCCGCCCTGACCAGGGTCGGCCCGGGGCTTTTGGGAAGGGTTCTTGACGCCTTGGGGGAACCGCTCGATGACAAAGGCCCTCTTTCGGCCAGCGTCGCCTATCCGATCTACGCCTCTTCACCTTCCGTTTTGCTCAGGCAGAGAATCAAATCCCCGATGGACGTGGGCATCAAGGCGATCAACAGCCTGCTTACCATCGGCAAGGGCCAGAGACTGGCCGTCTTCTCCGGATCCGGGGTGGGCAAGAGTACCCTGCTGGGCATGATTGCCCGCAACACCACCGCCCAGGTCAATGTGGTGGGGCTCATCGGAGAGCGGGGGAGAGAGGTCCGGGAATTTCTGGAAAAAGACTTGGGCGAGGAAGGCCTGAAGCGCTCGGTGGTCGTTGTGGCCACATCCGATGATCCTCCTTTGATCAGGATGAGAGGGGCCTATCTGGCCACGGCCATCGCCGAATATTTCCGGGATCAGGGAGGCGACATCCTTCTAATGGTGGATTCGCTCACCAGATTTGCCATGGCCTGCCGGGAGGTTGGCTTGGCGGTGGGAGAGCCTCCCACTTCCAAAGGATACACCCCGAGCGTCTTTTTTCAGCTTCCCAGGCTCCTCGAAAGGACGGGAACCTCCGCGGACCGGGGCAGCATCACCGGCATATACAACGTGCTTGCCGAGGGCGACGATATCAACGATCCCATCGTCGATGCGATCCGCTCGATTGTCGATGGCCACATCCTCCTTGACCGCGGGCTTGCCTCGCAGAACCATTATCCGGCGATAGACCTGCCGGGCAGCATCAGCCGGGTCATGAACGATATCGTAGACGAGAGGCATCGGGCGGCGCGGGACAGGTTCCTTTCCCTGCTTGCCGTCTACCGGAAGGCGGAGGATCTGATCCAGATCGGCGCCTATGTCCCGGGAAGCAGCAGCCAGATCGACGAGGCAATCAAGAAGATGCCCGAGATCATCCGCTTCTTGAGGCAGGGTATATCGGAGAGATTCTCCTTCGATGAATCCCTGGACCTTTTAATTAAAACCTGCTCCTGAAGGATACCTCCCCCGGCGGGAAGGCAAGAGACGCCCGTATGAAAATCCCCTTCAGATTACAGACCCTCCTGAGCTGGAAAGAGAGCCAGGAGAAGGCTTCGGAAATAAAGATCCGGAAGATAAAAAGGCAGCTCCAGGAGATCGAGGAGGCGATTTGCCAAGGGGACCTGCAAAGAGACGAAGAGGAGCAATGCCTCAAGCGGCTGCTCGCTGCGGGGATTGAGGCGGGCGAATACCTTTCGCAAAGGGAATTCGCTGAAGAAAGGTATCGGGAGAGGGAAGGACAGCTCTTTAAAAAAACCTTGATCGAAGGGGAGCTCCAGGAGGAATGGGAGAGGTTTATCTTAAGAAGAAAGGAGAGAAAGGTCCTGGAACTCTTGAAGGAAAGCCAGGGCCGGGCCTTTCTTAAGCAGATTGACAAACTAAGTCAGAAACAATCAAACGAGATTGCTCTTAGGGCCTATCTGAAACAGGAGAGGGACCTGTCCTGATCGCCTCGGCCGATAATATCCTTGACTCTTTTTTTGCCTTTTCGGTATAGAGATCCAACGGAGTCTTTTTCCCGCCCAGTCAGGCAAGAGATGTATATGATCGACAACAACCGTTTCCTTCTCTTGAGCAACATCCGCATCCAGGATATCCTGGACATCGTAATCATCTCCATCATGATCTCGGCGCTTTTGATCTGGTTTAAAGATCGGGCGTCCCGGTTTGTCCTGGCCGGGATCGGCCTCATCGGTCTCGTTTATCTCCTGGCCCTCTTCTTCGGACTTTACCTGACCACGGTGGTCCTGCAGAGTTTTTTTGCGATTTTCCTTTTCCTTCTGGTGGTTATCTTCCAGGAAGATCTAAGAAGGTTCTTCGAACGTCTCGCGGTCTGGGGAAGGATCAAGAAGGATATCCGCAGCAAGGTATCCGCCGATCGCCAGTCCGCGGAGATAATCGCCCAGTCCGTCGCCAATCTGCTTAAGAAAAGGATCGGGGCCTTGATCGTAATCGCCGGGAAAGACCCCCTGGAGAGGCATCTTAGCGGCGGGACGATCGTGAACGGCCAGTTGAGCCAGGCGCTGATCGAAAGCATCTTCGACCCGAGTTCTCCCGGACATGACGGGGCCGTAGTGATCGAAGGGAGCCGGGTTATCCAATTCGGCTGCCACCTGCCCCTGGCCTCTTCAACCGGCGACTACGGAAACCTGGGATTGAGACATACCGCCGCCCTTGGTCTGGCCGAGCGATCCGATGCTGTTTGTGTCGTCGTTTCGGAGGAGAGGGGCACGATATCCCTGGCCTCAGGGGAAGAGCTAAGGGAGATAAAGAACGCCTCCGCCCTGGGCGCCGTCATCGAATCATTTTACGCGGAAAAGGCCCCGAAGAGGGAAAAGCGGCCGGTTTTCTCCTTCCTCAGGGAAAACCAGCGGGAAAAGCTGATCGCTTTGATTCTAGCCTGCCTGCTGTGGTTTGTCTTCGGCTATCAGCGGGAAATAATCCGGAGAGACTTTACCGTCCCCATCGACTACAAAAACATCTCGGCCCAATGGTTCCTGGACCTGCCGAAAATCTCCGAGGCGAAGGTAACCTTGGCCGGTCCCGCCCAGGCCTTTCACCTCCTCGATCCGGCGGCCCTCAATATTTCCGTCGATCTCTCCCAGCTGAGGAGCGGAACCAACGAGATCATCATAAAGAAGAACATGTTAAACATCCCGGCCAATCTCACCGTCTCGGCAATCAGCCCCGGCCTGATCCGTCTTAGCGCCTATCACCTCACTTATGTATCCGTTCCCGTAGAGGTGGTCACGGAAAACACCCCGCCTGCCCCCTATGTAGTAGAGAGGATTTCCGTTGCCCCCGCCAGGATAATGCTCAAGGCCCCGATGAATTATCAGGCGGGCCAGCTTAAGATTCAAACCGAGACGATCAACCTGAGGAACCTCACCGCCACGAGGATCATTGTTCCGAGACTCGTGTTACCGCCGGGCGTTGTCTTTGAGACGGGAAAACCGCCGGCGGTGAAGGTAACCGTCAAGATCGGAAAAAGGCGGAGGTAGGTCGCCATAATCCGGTTCTCATTGCTGCCTCAACCGGCTGCCTGGACTTGTGATGGATGGGAAATCGAGAAATTTAGGCTATCTTACGGCGGCGGTATCGGTTTTTCTAAACACCCTCCTGTTTGCCCTGAAATTCGCCGTAGGCCTTTCCGTGGGCTCCATAGCGATGGTAGCCGATGCCTGGCACACCCTTTCTGATACCTTAACCTCCCTCATCGTCATCGCCGGATTCTGGATTTCCGGCAGACCTAAAGACCGGCGGCACCCCTTCGGTCACGGCCGGGCGGAGTTGATCGCCTCCCTCGCCCTCGGCTTCATTCTGGGGATCGCCGGATTAGGCTTTTTCAAAGAGTCCCTCGAAATCCTCATCGACCGCAGGCCGCCCCCCGACTTTACCCGGTTTGCCATCGGGGTCTTTGCCGTTTCCGCTTTCCTCAAGGAGGCCCTGGCCTTATTCTCGATCTGGGCGGGCAGGAGGATCAATTCCCCGGCCTTGATCGGAGACGGCTGGCACCACCGGAGCGACGCCCTGGCCTCCCTCGTCATCGTCTTGGGGGCGGTCTTCGGAGGCGGCTTATGGTGGCTTGACGGGGCGTTGGGCCTGGGGGTGTCTGTCCTTATCATCTCGGTTGCCGTAAGGCTCGCCAAAAACGCCGCCTACGACCTCCTCGGACAGGAGGCGGATGAAAAACTGAAAGGGGAAATAGGCAAGGTTATCGTCGAGATCGCCCCGGAGGTTTCCAAGATTCACCATCTTCACTTCCATGACTACGGCGGGCACCGCGAGATCACCGTTCACCTGCATGTTTTCGGGGAGCTGCCGCTCAGGCGGGCCCATGAGATCTCAAGCTCCATAGAGGCCAGGCTTAGGGCCGAACTTAGGATCGAGGCCACGATTCACATGGAACCCTGCCAAGACTGCCCCCAGGGGGAGGAGGTTAAATGCGCCGAGATGAAACGCTGTCTAAACGGACGAAAGAGGGCAGTCCTCCCTTAACCACCTTCACTTCATCATCCCCGGCAGGAAGAGGACGATCTGAGGGAAGGCGATGATGAGGACGATGAAAATCAGCATCGTGATCATAAACGGCAGGATCCCCAGGAAGATGGTTTCCATGGGCACATCCTTGGCCACTCCGGCAATGACATAGACATTCATCCCGATGGGAGGGGAGATCATTGCCATCTCCACCAGCAGGGCGATAAGTATCCCGAACCAGAGGGGATCGAACCCGAGGGTCTTGATCAAGGGAAAGAAGATGGGCACGGTAAGCAAAACCATCGCCATCGTATCGATGAAACAACCGAGGATGAAGTAGAGGACGACAATAAAAAGGATCGCCAGGGTCGGGCTTATCCCTATAGATGCGATGTAGTTTGCCAGTTCCATGGGGATGGTGCTGATGGCGATGAAGGGCACCATGATGAAGGCGCCGATGGCGCACAGAAAGATCATCCCGGTGGATTTGACCGCGTCACATACGCTGCGGGTAAAGGCTGGCCAGCTTAGCCGCCTTCTCACCAGGGATAGAAGGATCGCCCCGGCGGCGGCAATACCCCCGGCCTCGGTCGGCGTGAACCACCCGGCAATGAGCCCCCCCATGACCAGGGCTATCAAAACCAGCACCTCCGCGCAGGCCCCCGCCGCCGCCAATTTCTCTCTGAGAGTCGAGGATTCGCCCGCCGGGGCGAGCGATGGTTTCAACCGCACCTGAAGATAGACGGTAGCCATGAACAGGAGGGCCAGGAGGATGCCGGGGACAATGCCGGCGACAAAGAGCGCTACGATCGAGGTCTCGGTAAGGATTCCATAGATGATAAGAACGGTGCTGGGGGGGATCAGGAAGCCCAGGGTCCCCCCGGCGGCAATGCACCCGGTGGCCAAAGAACTATCATACTTATACCTTCTCATTTCCGGGATCGCCGGGGTGCCGATGGTTGCGGCGGTCGCGATGCTCGAGGCGCTCACCGCGGCAAAAACGGCACAGGCACCCAGGGCCGCAATGGCCAGGCCCCCGGGCAGTTTGCCGAAGATCCGGTAGGCCATCCTGAAGAGGGCAGACCCCAGCCCCGCATGAAACAGGACGCATCCCATCAGGAGAAAAAGCGGCAGGACAAGCCAGTCGTAATTGGAGATGAGTCCGTAAGGGACGGTGGAGATGACGCTGAAGGCCGCCTGCAGATTAACTATATAGGCAAATCCGAGAAACCCGACCAGGGCCATGGAAATGCCGATGGGCGCCCCTAGAAGAAGCAGAACCAAAGTCGCGACGATTCCAACAAGACCGGCGGTGAAGGGACTCAAGTTGTCTTCCCCTTTCTTAATAGCTCGACTAAGTCAAACAAAAAATGTGCCCAGAGAAAAGCGCACCCCAACACCCAGATGAATCTAAAGGGAGCCAGCGGGAGATGCAGAACGAGGGTGTAGGATCCCCGCTTCACGACGGCCTCCCAGAAAAAATCGAACCCCCCCCAAATGAGAAGGGTGATCGTGCCCAGGTTGACGACCATAATCAGCAGGGCAAGGGGGGCGCGAAGCCGTCCGGGCAATCTGGAGGTGAGCACCTCGACGATGATATGGGCCTTTTGCATCTGGGCATATCCCAAGGCAAAGGAAATAAGAAAAACACCGGCCAGAGAGATTAATTCCACCCCGCCATAGAGGGGCGACCGGAAGAGATTGCGCCCTATGACGTGGACGACGACGATAACCATCATCAAGAGCAGGGCCAGGCAGGAGATGAGAAGCGGCAATTTCGCTGCGGTAAGTTTCAACCAGGCAAGCAAGGCGGATCTCCTTCGGTGATTTTTTAAGCTTTCCCGTACCCCTTGCCGGGGCGACGGCGTCATGGTCGTTTCGAACGCCCCCCAAGGCACTTCGAACGAAGCGATAAATCTGAAAAACCGCCAATCAATGAAGTTCTGAGAGCTCTTGCAGTATTGCTTATTTTGTCGTTTCGACCGCAGGGAGAAATCATAAAAGAGCCTAAATACATGAAGATCTCTCGTCGATACATCCCATCGGGGTCGGCGGCTCGAAACGACAGGGACAGCCTTTAGGCCCCTCCCGGGAAGCGGCGTCTGTGAGCATACGGTTTGCCCCCGGATAATCCCGGTAAGGCGGGACAGGCTCGAGACGGCCTTGTTTAAAAGCCCCCGGGGTAATGCCCCCGGCCTTACCGGTTGGACCGAATAAGAGAGTTTCTGTCTCCAGCGGTCTATTTCCGCAGCTTATTTATGAAATCGAGCACTTTTGTTGCGGGATATCCCTTGGCGTCAAGGGCGGCGGCATGTTTCTTATTGTTGCCGTTGACGATTTCAAACCACCTGGCCTCTTCCGCCGGCGACAACTTGATGAACTCCATCCCCGCTTTCTTTCCATACTCGACAGCGGCGGCGTCGGCGGCATCGAAGGCCTTGATGGATTCACTCCTGCCCCATTCCAGGCTGTTTTCGAGCACCCTCTGAAGATCGGGGGAAAGCCTGTTCCAGCTGCTTAGATTCATCACGAGAAACCAGTTGCTGGAAAGATACATTCCGAATTCGGTGACGAATTTTACCGGAAGCTTGAACGATTCCACGGCCTCTTTGAAAACCAGGCCGCCATGGACGGTGCCTTTCTGAATTCCCAGGACCATGTCCGCCGAGGTCATGCTTACCGGGGTGCCGCCTAATAATTTCAACGCATCCGCCGCTTCCGGCACCGGCACCCTCAGTTCCAATCCCTTGAAATCGGTCATGGTTCTAACCGGCCTGGTGGTGGCGACAACCGCCGGCCCGGAGGTGTTCATCCATAAAACCTTGACGGTTTCCCATTCCTTCCGAAACTCAGGAAAGTTCTTCCAGACCTCCGCCACGATTCTCGATCCCGTCGCCGCGTCAGGCATGCCCGCCAGAAACATCGAAATTAAACCGGTCAGCTCAGCGCCCGCCCGGGAATAGCGGTAGCTTGCCCCCAGGTCGGCGACACCCTTTTCAATGCCGCTGAAGGTCTCCACCGGCCTGATCAAGGTGGCGCCGGGGAAGATCCGGATGCCGAGTTTGCCGCCGCTATCCTTCTTGACCCGGTCCGCCCAGGCGGCAAGCTGCTTGTCGAGTACCGAACCGGCGGGGGCCATGTGGCTCAACGTCAGTTCCGTCGCCCTTGAGGCGGACGGAAAGCCTGCAACGGATAAAACGGAAACAAACACGACGGCTGTCAGGATTGTCAATAGTTTCCTTCTCATTTTTCCCTCCTTTGTTATCTTAGTGATGGACGCATAACCGGATTCGGTAAAAAAGACACCCGATAACCTCATCCCCCCCTGCCTTCATTTAACCATCGCTTTCTCAACTCCCTTTTCAAGATCTTGCCGACAGGACTTTTCGGCATCTCATTTACGATTAAATAATCCTTCGGGACTTTGAAGGGAGAGAGACAGGATTTGAGAAATCCCCTAAGTTCTTCTCCGTCGATCAGCCGGCCCGGCTTGGCAACGATAAAGGCCGTCACCCTCTCCCCCCATTCGCTGTCGGGGAGTCCGACGACGGCGCATTCCTGAACTTCCGGCCGGCCGTAGAGCACCTCTTCAACTTCCCGGGGATAGACATTCTCCCCGCCGGTGATGATCATATCTTTGAGTCTATCCACTATATAGAGGTAGCCGTCCCCATCGAAGAGTCCGATGTCTCCCGATCTGAGCCACCGCCCCTCCCAGAAGGCGTCGTGATCACCCTGCGGGTTATTCAGATATCCTTTCATCACCATCGGTCCCCGGAAACAGATCTCCCCTGCCCGGCCCTGCCCTAAGAGATTGCCCAGGGTGTCCCGGATCTGGACTTCCACCCCGAAGGCCGGCTGTCCCACCGATCCTGCAACATGTCTGTCCGGATAGTAATGGTTATAGGTCACCGGCATCCCTTCGGTCATTCCGTAAGATTCGGAGATCTTGATTCCGGTTCGTTCTTTCCATTGTCTGACGATCTCGCCGGGCAGGGAGGCGGCCGCTGAAAAACAGTAGCGGAGCCTTCCCAGCTTTCCGTCCAGATCCTTCAAGCTAAGCAGGCGCGCATAGACGGTGGGCACGGCAAAGAATTTCGTAACCCGCCCCGCGGTGAAAAGTTCGAGGGTTTTTCCCAGATCGAAGGAGGGGAGGATCTCCAGGCATCCCCCGGCCAGGATGGTGGCGTTCATGATATGGATCTGGCCGAAGACATGGTTAAACGGCATGAAGCACAAGGCCCGGTCGTTTTCGGTGGATCGCTCGAAATGGGCGACGGTGAAGGCGGAAAAGTTGATTCCTTCGTGGGTAAGCATCGCCCCTTTGGGCGTGCCCGTTGTTCCCCCGGTGTAAAGGATCGCCGCCGGATCCTCCCGGCCGCGTTCGACGGCCTTAAAATCAGGAGAGCCTGCGTCCATCAGGCGGGATAGAGACCGGTCTCCCCCGGGAGAGATAATCTTCTCCAAGCCGAGGGAATCTTTCAATCGAAGAATTTCGTTCAGTTTCTCATCGCAGGTGAAGATTATTCTGGGTCTGGCGTGACCCACCAGGAGGGCAAGCTCATCACCTCTCAACAGGCTGGAAAAGGTAACCGCTACGGCGCCGGCCTTCAGAACACCAAAATAAAAGGCGATCCAATCGTCTGAGTTGGGGGCGAAAAGACCGATGATATCCCCCGGACCGACGCCCATCCCCATGAGCGCCGTGGCGATCCTGTTTGATTTTTCATTGAGCTGCCGGTAGGTAGTTACCCGGTCGTTTTCGCAGAGGGCAGGTCTTTCGGGGAAGCAAAAGGCCGATCTTTCGAGGTTCGATGCTAGATTCATTCGGATCCTTCCCGGCGATCAAGCCCTGAACATCTAACCTGTTGAATAGTGAATGATTTCTTGTTGAGACAACCCCTGTTTCTAGAATGGTCTAATATTTATATTATATATATACATTTGTCAATAACCTTTTGCAAAATAATCTTTCCTGTAGTAAGATCAGGTCAAATGGCAACGATATTCAATCCGATAAAACAGGCCAGGGTTTCCGACGGGGTGTTTCACCAGATCAAACACTCCATCCTCCTGGGTCATTTTAAGGCGGGGGGAAGACTTCCCTCGGAAAGGGAGCTGGCGGAGGAGTTCCGGGTCAGCCGGATGGCGATCAGGGAGGCCTTGCGGGCCCTGGAACTATCCGGATTTATTGAAATCAGGCAGGGAATCAACGGGGGGGCCTTTGTAGTCGATCTGACCTTCGAACAGCTTGGGAACGCCTTCCTCGATCTCTTTCTGGCCAACAAGATTTCCATCCCGGAAATGCTCCAGGTGCGGCTTTTAATCGAACCGGAAGTGGCCGGGCTTGCCGCTTTAAATGTCAATACCGATTTCAAACAGAGACTATATGAAGCGGTGGAGCTGGAAGAACTCCCCCCGATATCTCTCTTCAAGGATGTGGAAATAAAACAGAACTTCCATTTCATCCTGGCGGAGATGTCCGGCAACAGGTTTCTTGAGGCTATCGTAAGGTCCCTGCTCAAATTGACCAGAAACCTCGTCCTTGCCGTAGACGACGGCCCCCGTTTTATCCATCCCGCGGGGATGCATCGCAAGGTTGTCGAGGCGGTTCTTTCCGGCAGTCCCGAGGAAGCCCGCGGGGCGATGAAGAGGCATACCCTTGAGTTCGGGCAAAAATTGATCGAACTGGAGATAGCCTATCGGGAGAAGATGGCCCTCCTGCCCTTTTAAACGGGCGCCGGCATAAAATTCCCGGCAATCCTGACGGCGGTGGATAATCTTGGTATCCTGACCGGCCGCCCTAACCCCTGCCGCCTTAATGTTGACTATTTCCCCCGGGTATGGTAGAGTTGCGTCAACCGGGGAAAGGTAGGTACTGGGGAGATGTTTAAAGTAGGTGATGTGGCCGTTTATCCGGCACAAGGGGTCGGGGTCATCGAAGCGATTGAAACCAGGGAGTTTATGGGAAGCAAGCAGACCTTCTATATCATGAAGATCATGGGCAACGGCATGAAAATCATGATTCCCGTAAACAGCGCCGATACCGTCGGCCTCAGGGAGGTGATCCTCGAGAAGGATATCCCTAAGGTATACGAGATACTCAAAAGCAGGGACGTGGCAATAGAAAAACAGACCTGGAACAAGAGATACCGGGATTATCTGGAAAAAATAAAGACCGGCTCGGTCTATGAAATAGCTCGGGTATTGAGGGATCTTCTGGTCCTGAAAAGCGACAAGAGCCTTTCTTTCGGAGAGAGAAAAATGATGGACACCGCGAGAAATTTGCTCGTAAAAGAAATATCGGCGGCCACCAAATCCGAGGAGATAAAGATCGAGCAGGAGCTTGCGACGATCTTTCCCGTACAATAAGCGGAAATACCACGACCCCCTGCGCTCCCGCGGGAGGGCAGGCGCCGGTTTTGGCCGCGCCTTTTTTGTTTGCCCCTCTCTACAATATTAATTGAGTATTAATCAAGGTTCCAGCTCTGGATGAGAGCTTTGAAATATTGCTGATTTTTTCATATCGGCCTTCATTCTTTGTCATTTCGACCGGCTCTGGGTCGTTTCGAACGAATTGGGAAATCTTAAACCGAAACCGCCCAAACGGAAGATTTCTCGTCGCTTACGCTCCTCCTAAGAAACTTCACAGCCAGTTAGGGGTTTCAAGGTTATGGCATATCCCTTCCTTCTTAGATGATCTTAAAAGAGGAAGTTTCTTAGTGCGCCAGGCAAAGTTTGGTGAATCCAGTTGATTGAGAAGCCTGCTCCAAAAAGGTAAAGCTGAAGGCTGAAGGAGGAAGACAGAGTGAATTCATCCTTCATCTTTCCGCCTTCAGCCTTTATAGGTCGCCTGTTGCCCAAGAACAAAATCTATGAGCACGGAAGCGTAAGTAGCGCCGTCAAACAGTTATTTGTCCGGCAGGTGGAACAGATCGTCTGGCAACATAAACTTGCCCCGGAGCCAGTCAACCTGAAGCCTTCCCGGGCCGTGCCTGAAATCCAGATCTTCAGTATCGATCTCAAGGGGAACGAACTTAAACCCGAGGTACTGCGCTGCATTGACCTGGCCATTCCCTTTCCGATCATTTTTGAGCTCCGGTTCGACGGGAAAGTAAAACCCATCGCCGCCTTTAAACGGCCGAGTGAAGCGGATGCCAGCAAGTGGGTCATCAGTGAATATTTCGATGGCGACTGGGCAAACGCCGATACACCCCGCAGACCCCTGCCGGTGGTTTTCGACCTCGAGACGCTCTACGGCCACTTGCTGCTGCCCCTGATGCCGTATCCAGCCAGACCAGCTGAAGGCTTACCGGCGCAGGTGAAACGGATGGAGCGCATTCGCCTCAAGCAGCGGGAGCTGGAGCGCTGCGAAGCCCGGCTCCGCAAAGAGAAACAATTCAATCGCAAGATCGCAATCAATGCTGAGTTGCGTGAGTTGAAACAAGAACTGGAAGGCTGATTCAATAAACCGCGAAACACGCGAACGGCGCGAAAAAAGACCATATTCATGAAATCACGAACGTGGTCAGGAATCCAGCACCAAATTATGGCAAATTCACCAGAATTGGGAATCGGGTCTGCTGGAAAACGGCAGGAGGGTTGAAATGAGCGGGAAAAAACAAAAAATATCCGTGCAGGGTAGTCAGATTACCGTTCTAAAGGAAAACGAGCAGGACTATATCTCGCTGACCGACATAGTACGTGATATCGAAAACGGGCTGGTGCTGATTGAAAAATGGCTTCGGAACAAAAACACCATAGAGTTCCTGGGTATCTGGGAAGAAATCTACAACCCCGGTTTTAATTCCCCCGAATTCGAGGGAATTAAAAATCAAGCGGGTCTGAACCGCTTTGCCTTATCGGTTAAGCAATGGGTGGAAAAGACAGGCTCTATCGGGATACTTGCCAAGGCTGGTCGCTATGGCGGTACTTATGCCCATAAGGATATCGCTTTTGAATTTGCCTCGTGGATATCTCCTCAATTCAAGCTATACCTGATCAAAGAGTTCCAGAGGCTGAAGGAAGAGGAACTCCAGAAACTTGGCTGGGATATCCGCCGTAACCTCACCAAAATCAACTACCGCATCCACACCGACGCCATCAAGGCGAACCTGATCCCGCTTGAGCTAACACCGCAGCAGATCAATTTCATTTATGCCAGCGAAGCGGACCTGTTGAACATGGCCTTGTTCGGGAAAACGGCGAAGCAGTGGCGGGATGAAAATCCTGGCAGTAAAGGCAATATCCGGGATGAAGCCAACGTTTCCCAGCTCGTTTGCCTGGCCAACCTCGAAGCCTTGAACGCCCATTTCATTCATCAGGGGCTGTCTCAGTCCGAACGACTGAAACTGTTGAACCAGACCGCCATTCACCAGATGAAACTGCTGCTTGCAGACAGAAGCGTGCGGCTATTGGAAGGGATAAACAATGAATAAGATGAAAATGCACTCCCCGAACCTGACCCAGGAAAACATCGCCCGTATCCGCGAGCTGTTTCCCGGCTGCGTGACGGAAATAAAGGATGAAAGCGGAGGGATGAAGGCGGAAAACTTAAGTTCATCCTTCAGCCTTCCTAATTCATCCTTACGATATGCCATCGACTTCGATTTGCTTCGCCAAGAGCTTTCGGGGCATATCATCGAAGGCCCGCAGGAGCGCTACCACCTCAACTGGCCAGGCAAGCGGGAAGCCCTGCTTACCGCCAACGCGCCCATCGCCAAGACCCTGCGCCCCTGCCGGGAAGAGAGTGTGGATTTCGATACCACGAAGAACCTGTTTATCGAGGGCGACAACCTGGAAGCCTTGAAGCTGCTCCAAGAGACCTACCTCGGCAAGGTCAAGATGATCTACATCGACCCACCGTACAACACGGGCAACGACTTTATCTATGAAGACGATTTTGCTGAAAATGCAGAGGAGTTCCTGAAAAGGTCGAATCAGAAGGATGAGGAGGGTAATCGGCTGATCTCTAATACGGAGGCAAATGGTAGGTTCCACTCGGATTGGCTCTCCATGATTTATCCAAGGTTAAAAATAGCATCGAATTATCTCGCAGATGATGGGCTATTAGCCGTCTCAATTAGCGATAAAGAAGTTTTTCAACTTGGAAAATTGTTGGATGAAATATTTGGGTCCGTCAATAAACTTGCTTGTGCCCCATGGCTTTCAGAGGCAAGTGGAGGAAAAGAAAAGACGGGCCTTCGGACTGGCCATGAGTATCTCCTCATCTATTACAAATCATCTTCTGAAAGCGTGTCGCAAGATGAGAGGTCAACAGGTGAGCTGAATCTTAAAGATAAATGGGGGCCTTACAGGAAAGGACGTGAGCTGATGAAATGGGGAGGGACCTCACTGCGTGAAGATAGACCAAATCAGTTTTACGGCCTTATGACGCCACATGGAGAGGAAGTATTCCCTTTCAGAAATGATGGTAAAGAAGGCCATTGGCGATGGGGAAAAGAAAACAAATTAATCAAAATCGCACAAGAAGATCCTGATTTTTTCCACTGGGAAAAGCGTCCATTTGATAACGGTGTCAATGTAAATGGTAAAACCGAGAGATGGGTGCCTTATGAAAAAATTCGAGATTCAAAAAAGTCTGTAGGCTGGAGTACATGGCTGGACAAATTTGGAACTAACGCAGATGGAACAAGAGAACTTAAAGAACTCTTCGGATTCAAAGTATTCGACACTCCAAAGCCAACGCAACTTGTTGAATGGTTTTTATCATTACATGCAAATGATGATTCTATTGTGATGGATTTCTTCTCTGGATCTTCCGTAACCGCACATGCCACTATGAAGCTCAATGCAGGGGACGGGGGCAACCGAAAATTCATTATGGTGCAGCTCCCCGAGCTCTGCGATGAGCAATCCGAGGCATTCAACGCGGGCTACAAAACCATAGCCGAAATCGGCAAGGATCGCATCCGTCGAGCTGGCAATAAAATTTTGGAAGGTGAATGTCATGAGGGATGGAGCCAGGACATCGGTTTCCGCGTCCTCAAAATCGACTCATCAAACATGGCCGATGTCTATTACACGCCGGACGCCATCGAACAAGGCCAGTTGAAATTGTTCACCGACAACATCAAACCCGACCGCAAGCCCGAAGACCTGCTTTTCCAGGTATTGCTGGACTGGGGCGTGGATCTTTCACTGCCCATCCGAAAAGAGACCATCCAGGGTAAGACCGTCTTTTTCGTCAATGAGCCGCCCTACGAC
>JBBIJM010000037.1:0-22532 GCA_037445955.1 Syntrophobacterales bacterium | reverse complement strand
GATTTTAAGTCCCTTGCGTCTACCTGTTCCGCCACCCAGGCCTATGATCGATACCATTGATATTCAAGAATATTCTTCTCACCCGGCAATGCTTCAAAACCAGCCGGCAGGGCCGGTCTTTTACTTCAAAGCCCTCTCTTAATCAGCGGCGCCGCGTTCGGTCGTAGGCAAGTTACCTCAAATCGCCGCTCGTTGCAAGGATGAATTGGGGGGAGAGCAAAACGGCTCATCAACATGACCCTTGACAAAAAACTCTATTTCTGGTAACTGCAGCGCCGGTCGCTTGGATCCGTTTTGCGGACTGGGACGATGAGGTTCAAGTTGATTTTTGCAGTAGGGTTATAGCCTCTCGTTTATCCTGACCGAGGGGTTTTTTTTTGGCAGGAAGCAAGAAAGAAAGGTGAACATGGAGATAATCGAATCCCCACAAGAGATGCAGAGGCTTGCCGAATCTTATCGTAAGGCCGGCTTGGCAGTCGCCTTCGTCCCGACGATGGGCTATTTCCATGAAGGCCACCTGGAGCTGATGCGGGAAGGAAAAAGACTTGCGGACAGGCTGGTGGTGAGCATCTATGTAAATCCCGCCCAGTTCAGTCCCGGAGAGGATTTTGAACGCTATCCCCGGGATTTCGAACGGGACCGCAAGCTTGCCTCGACCGTAGGGGCGGACGTGATCTTCCGCCCGTCCAATGCCCAAATGTACCCCCCGGGCCATCTGACTTATGTGAACGTGCTGGCGATGACCGGACGCCTCTGCGGGGAGTCGAGGCCCAACTATTTCCAGGGAGTGACCACTATCTGCACGAAACTGTTCAACATCGTGAAACCACACCTGGCGGTTTTCGGAAAAAAGGATTTTCAACAATACCAGGTAATAAGGAGAATGGTTCTCGACCTCAACCTCGACCTAGAAATAGTCGGTTTGGCAACGGTCCGGGAGGAGGACGGTCTGGCGATGAGTTCCCGCAACGTCTATCTCAAGCCGGACGAACGGGCCTCCGCCTTGAGCCTGGTTAAATCCCTCAAGGCCGCCCAGGAACTTTACGACCGAGGGGAGAGAGATTCCCGGAGGATCCTGGAGAGGGTCCGGGAGATGATCGAAGGTCATCCAGGATGCGGGATAGATTACGCCGGAATTTTCAATACCGAAACCTTTGAGGATATGGAAAGGGTTGAAGGGCAGGCGGTGCTGGCCCTTGCGGTCAAGGTGGGGAAAACGAGGCTGATTGACAATCATGTTTTCGGGGAAGAATTGAGGTTCTAGCCCAATATAAGTTCAGGAGCTGATTCATTATGCAGAGATTTATGTTGAAATCAAAGCTACACCGGGCAACGGTAACGGATTCGAATCTTCAGTATGAAGGGAGCATCACCATCGACCGGACGCTGATGGAAGCGGCGGATCTCCTGCCCTACGAAAAGGTGGCAATCTACAACGTCAATAACGGGGAAAGATTCTCGACCTACGTGATAGAAGGGCAAGCGGGATCGGGGACCATCTGCATCAACGGGGCCGCCGCGAGAAAGGCGGCCAGAGGAGACATCATCATTATCGCCAGCTTCGTTACCGTCGAAGACCACGAGGCGAAAGGCTGGAAGGTAAAGGCCGTCCTTCTGGATGCAGACAACAGGGTGAAATCCTAAACCCCGCCTGCAGACACGAGCGCCCCCGGAAGGCCTGGGTGGCCCCGGATTGACCATTGGTATGATAAAGCCTCAGGCAACTCCTGGGGCTTTGACTTTTCCCTTGTAAAAACCGGGATTTTATTGGAGAAGGACGGGAAATTCAAAAAAAGATGGCTTCAGATCCGGTAATTATCGTTTCCCCAAAGCGAACCGGAGGATAAAGGAAGGCCGATGGAGATTTGGGAGTCGATCGGGCGAGGTAGCGGCGTCTGTTTGAGAAATTTATAAAGATTGCGGCTGGCGGTCTGGGGACGGGTTTCATCCCCTATGCCCCGGGGACTGCGGGGACCCTGGTGGGGATTTTGGTTTATCTGATCCTCTCCAGTCTGCCCGGGGCTGTTGCCCTCCTCTCGGTGCTTGCCTTTACCGCCCTGGCCTGGTATGTAGCGGACAGAGCGGAGCGGGGCGGGGCAAAGGATCCCGCCTGGATCGTCATCGATGAGATCGCCGGCTTCCAGTGGGTGACGCTCTTCGTTCCGCCCACCCCGGGGAACATAACAATGTGTTTCCTTTTTTTTCGTTTTTTCGATATTGTAAAGCCCCCTCCGGCCAGGTTGGTGGAGAGGAAACTGGCCGGAGGGCTGGGGATTGTCGCGGACGATCTTGTTGCCGCCCTTTATGCCCGTCTGACGTTTGCCTCATTTGTCTATTTGAACGGATCGATCTTATGAATATCGGTATTTTGACCATCGGCAATGAACTGACCAGCGGTCGGACTCAGGATACCAATTCGTCCTATCTGGCCAGGGAGTTCTCCGCCCAGGGCTGGCAGGTAGTAACGATGATCTCTGTGGGCGATGACGAGGCGGCTATCAAACGGGCCCTGGAGTTCTCCCTGGTGGCGGCCGACGCCCTGGTGGTAACCGGGGGGCTGGGTCCCACCCAAGACGATATAACCACCGCGGCCATTGCCCGGGCCTTTGACCTTCCTCTGGCGGGCAATGAAGAGGTCCTTGATCACCTGAAGAAGACCTTTGAAAGATTTAAGCTCAAGTGGTCGGAAAACAATGCCAAACAGGCCCTTTTCCCGGCGGGGGCCGAAATCGTGGTAAATCCCGTGGGCACGGCGTTCGGATTTGCCTTAAGGAGGGGGGAAAAGGTGGTTGTAGTCATCCCGGGGGTACCGCGGGAAGTCCTGCGGATGGTCCCGGAAGGGGTTATCCCCCTTTTACAGGGCATCGAGCCGGGTCCCCGCACCTTCACCGAATCCCGGACGGTCAAACTCTTCGGTTTGGGCGAGGCCCTGGTTGACGAGGCTTTAGCGGAGGTGGATTTTGCCGCGCGGCAGGTGACCATAGGTTTCTATCCCAATTTTCCCGAGAATCATCTGGTCATGACCGCCCGGGGCTCTGACGTCTCGGAGATAGGCGGCAGGCTCGATCTCGCCGAGGGGGAGATCAGAAGGAGGCTCAAGCAGTACATCTTTGCCTCGGGCAAGGAGACCCTGGAGGGGGTGATAGCTTCCCTCCTCACCGGGAAGGGCCTGACCCTTGCGGTGGCCGAATCCTGCACCGGAGGTCTCATTTCCGATCGCCTGACCGATGTCCCGGGCAGCTCGGAGTTCTTCGAGCAGGCGGTGGTGGCCTACGGCAACGGAACAAAGAGTAACCTCCTCGGGGTCCCCGCAGAGGTTCTCGCCGCCTGCGGGGCGGTGAGCAGAGAAACCGCCGTTGCGATGGCCGAAGGGGTAAGACGGCTGGCCGGGGTCGATCTTGGTCTTGCGGTAACCGGGATTGCCGGGCCGGGCGGCGGCACCGAGGCCAAGCCGGTCGGTACGGTTTCCATCGCCCTGGCCGACGCCCAGGGGTCAATCCACCGGGATTTCTCGTTCCGCTGGGATAGGCGGAGAAACAAGATCATCGCCTCCCAGGCGGCCTTGATTTTGCTTCGGGACTACCTGGGAAGTGAGGGGGTTTAGATGACGACCAACGGCCGGCAGAGGATCTTTACCGCCATTGAACCTCCGGAGGAGATATTAAAGAAGATACAGCATATCCAGCTTCGCCTGCGAAAGATAATCCACGGACCGGTCAACTGGGTGAGGCCGGAGGGGATTCATCTGACGTTGAAGTTCTTCGGAGAGGTGGCCGGGGACGTTCTTGCGACCATTTCCGAGAGGCTCGAAGGGTTTGCCCGCCAGGCGAAACCCCTTAAACTTGAGGTAAGAAAGATCGGCGCCTTCCCGAATCTCAACAATCCTCGGGTGGTCTGGATCGGGATCGAGGGGGATATTGCGCCTCTGTCCCGGTTGCAGCAGACTATAGATGAGGGGTTTGGCGATCTCGGTTACCCGGGGGAGGAACGGCCTTTCCGCCCCCATCTGACCCTCGGCCGGATCAAGGAACCCAAGGTGCTTCTCGGGCTCGCCGGGATAGTAGACGCTAAAGAGGTTTACGACGCCGGTGGTTTTGAGGCCGGGGGACTGGATGTCATCAAGAGTGATTTAACGCCGCAGGGGGCCAGATACACCAGGCTGGGCCATTTTGCCTTTACCCGGGAATGACCCCGGAGGAGAACCTCAAGGGAGGTTGATATGGGGACGGATATGGATAGAGAGAAGGCGGTTGATCTGGCCATTTCCCAGATCGAAAGACAGTTCGGCAAGGGCTCGATTATGAGGCTGGGAGGAGGGGAACCGGTCCCGGACATCCCGGTCATCTCCACCGGATCCCTCGGTCTCGATCTCGCCTTGGGAACGGGCGGGGTGCCCCGGGGCCGGGTGGTCGAGATCTTCGGCCCGGAATCCGGGGGGAAAACGACCCTGGCCCTTCATATAGTCGCCGAGTCCCAGAAGCAGGGAGGACTCGCCGCCTTTATCGACGCCGAACATGCCTTGGATGTGGGTTATGCAAGAAGGATCGGCGTAAACACCGACGACCTGCTCATCTCTCAGCCGGATACCGGGGAGCAGGCCTTGGAGATCGCCGAAACCCTGGTGAGAAGCGGGGCTCTGGATGTCCTGGTGGTGGATTCGGTGGCGGCCCTGGTGCCCAAGGCAGAGCTCGAAGGCGAGATGGGCGACGCCCAGATGGGGCTCCAGGCCCGGCTGATGTCCCAGGCCCTCCGCAAGCTCACCGGGACGATCAGCAAATCTAAAACAACGGTCATCTTCATCAATCAGCTCCGGATGAAGATCGGGGTCTTCTTCGGCAACCCGGAGACCACCACCGGCGGGAATGCCCTCAAGTTTTACGCCTCCCTCAGGCTGGATATCCGAAAGACCAACTCGATCAAGCAGGGCCAGGACGTAATCGGGATGAGGACCAAGGTAAAGGTGGTGAAGAACAAGGTGGCCCCGCCCTTCCGCGAGGCCGAGTTCGATATCATTTTCGGGGAGGGGATTTCCAAAGAGGGCGATCTTATCGATCTGGCGGTAGAGGCGGGCATTGTGGACAAAAGCGGGGCCTGGTTTTCCTACAAAGGCGAGAGGGTCGGCCAGGGGAGGGATAACGCCCGGATATTTCTCAAGGAAAATAAAGACCTCTCAGGAAGGATCGAGGAAGAACTGAGGCAGAAGCTCGGCCGGAAACGGACCGTTTGACAGAGGTTATCAGGTGCCGGAAGAAGACAAGGGGCAGGAGGCCTTAAGAGACGCTTACAGCATCCTTGCCCGAAGGGCCAGGAGCGAAGAGGAACTGAAGATCAAGCTGGCCGGTCGAGGTTATACCCCTTCGGTAATCGCCGAGACAATAAATTCCCTTCGATCTGACCGTTATCTAGACGATGAAATCTACGCCCGGCAGGAGGCCCGGCGGCTGGCCGTGAGCAAACGCCAGGGCGACAGGCTGATTGAGGCCGGACTGAAGAAAAAGGGCCTGGCTTCGTCCTTGATCGAGGCGGCGCTGAGAGAGGTTCGGAAGGAGTTTGCGGAAAAAGAGTCTTTAAGTCAATTCCTGGCCAAGGAAAGGGAAAAGAATCCCCGCTGGGACAGGGCAAGAAAACGGAGGATGATAAACCGCCTGCTTACGAAGGGTTATCCCCCGGAGCTGATTTACGGGGCAATGTTTGAGATCAAGGAGGAGCTGTTGGATGGTAAGGACGGGGAGTGAGATAAGGGAAAGTTTTTTAGATTTTTTTGCCAGCCGGGGGCACGCCCGGGTGGCGAGCTCTTCGCTCATCCCGAAGGACGACCCCACCCTCCTTTTTACCAATTCCGGCATGGTTCAGTTTAAAAACTGCTTTTTAGGAAAGGAAGAGCGCTCTTATAAAAGGGCGGTCAGCTCGCAGAAGTGTCTCCGCGCCGGGGGCAAGCACAATGACCTGGAAAATGTCGGGCTGACCTCGAGGCATCACACGTTCTTTGAGATGCTGGGGAATTTTTCCTTCGGCGATTATTTCAAGAAAGAGGCCATCTCCTGGTCCTGGGAATACCTGACCGAGGTGCTTGGAATTTCTAAAGAAAGGCTTTGGATAACCATCTATCGGGACGACGACGAGGCCTTCCGGATCTGGAACGGGACGATCGGGGTTCCCGAAGAGAGGATCGTCCGGATGGGCGAGGAGACCAACTTCTGGATGATGGGAGACACCGGCCCCTGCGGCCCCTGTTCCGAGATCATCTACGATCAGGGGGAAAAGGTGGGCTGCGGCCTTCCCACCTGTGCCGCGGGCTGCGAGTGCGACCGTTATCTTGAGATCTGGAATCTCGTCTTTACCCAGTTCGACCGGGATGCCGCAGGGCGGATGACCCCGCTGCCCAACCCGAACATAGATACCGGGATGGGCATTGAGAGGCTGGCGGCGGTTCTCCAGGGGGTGACGAGCAACTACGCAACCGACCTGTTCCAGGAGATCATCGCCTCGATCCAGGCGGTCTCCGGCAGGAAATACGGCGAAAACGGGGAGGACGACATTGCCATTAGGGTGATTGCCGACCACAGCCGGGCGGTCACCTTCATGGTAGGCGACGGGATGATCCCTGCCAACGAAGGTCGCGGCTACGTCTTAAGGAGGATATTAAGAAGGGCCTCCCGATACGGAAAGATGCTTGGCCTGACCAGGCCCTTCCTTTACGAAATCTCCCGGGAGGTCATCCGGGTCATGGCCGGGGCCTATCCGGACCTGCAGGACAAGACCGCCTTTATCGGACGGGTTCTGGAGACCGAAGAGGGCCGGTTCCTGGAAACCTTGGACGGAGGTCTTTCCATTCTCGAGGCGGAGGTGGAGAGACTAACCGGCGGAGGAGACAGGATCCTCCCGGGAGCGCTCGTTTTCAAGCTCTATGATACTTACGGTTTCCCCGTCGATTTGACCGCGGACATCGTCCGTAAAAGAGGGATCATCGTTGATGAGGAAGGGTTCAAAGAGGCCATGGAACGGCAGAAGGAGAAGTCCCGGAAGAACTGGCGGGGCAGTGGCGAAACAGGGATTGAGGAACATTACCGCTCCCTGGCCCAGTCCGGGGTTCGCACCGTCTTTACCGGCTACGGCGGGGCGACGGAGGGCGAATCGACGATTATCGCCCTGATCAAAGACGGGCAAATCGTCGAGAGCCTCTCTGAAGGGGAGGCGGGCGAGGTGTTCGTGGCGGAGACCCCCTTTTACGGCGAGACCGGCGGTCAAACAGGGGACAGAGGCGCCGTTTTTTTCCGGGACTTTTCTTTTACCGTACTTGACGCCAAAAGACCCCTCGATGAGCTGATCTCCCATATCGGGACGGTTTGCAGGGGGGTCCTGCGGGTAGGCGATCCGGTATCCCTCAGGGTGGATGAAGAAAGACGCAGGGCAATCGAGGCGAATCATTCCGCCACCCATCTTCTTCAGGCGGCCCTCCGGTCCGTTCTGGGGGATCATGTGAAACAGTCCGGATCTCTCGTGACCGATGAAAGATTCCGCTTCGATTTCACCCACTTCTCCCGGATCGAAGAAGAGGAGCTAAAGAGGATCGAGACCCTGTCAAACAGCTACATCCGCAAGAACATCGAGGTCAATACCGGGATACTGCCCGCCTCGGAGGCGGCAAAAACCGGGGCCATCGCCTTTTTTGACGAGAAATACGGCGAGTTCGTCCGGGTGGTCCAGATGGGGCAGATAAGCAAAGAGCTCTGCGGCGGCACCCACGTCCGGCGGACCGGGGACATCGGCTTACTGAAGATCATTAATGAATCCGCCATCGCCGCCTCGGTAAGGAGGATCGAGGCGGCAACGGGACAAGAGGCCTTAAAACGCATCCAGACTCAGGAAGATGAATTAAAGAGGGCCGCCTTGCTTTTGAAGACAAACCCCGCGGAACTGGCTGTCCGCCTGGAAAAACAGTTGGAATACGAAAAGGATCTGGAGAAGGAACTGAAGCAGGCCAGGGGTAAGATTGCTCTCTGGGATTCGGCCAGGCTCCTCGGGCAGGCTAAAGATGTCAAGGGGGTTCGACTGCTTGCCGCCCGGGTGGAGGCCCCGGATATGAAGGAACTCAGGAATTTCGGAGATCTGCTACGAGACAGGCTCTCAAGCGGGATCATCCTGCTTGCCGCGGTCAACGATCAAAAGGTGGATCTCCTGTGTCTGGTGACAAAGGATTTGACCGGCCGCTATCAGGCGGGCGCCCTGATCAAGGCCGTGGCCCCGCTCGTCGGGGGAAGCGGGGGCGGCAGGCCGGAACTGGCCCAGGCCGGTGGGACGCGGGTCGAGGGGGTTAAGGAGGCGCTGAAGAAAATCGAGGAGCTCATGTAGCCCTCGGTCCTGCCGCGGCCACCCCTTGACAGGGGGCGCTTGATGCTTATATTGCAGTTGACTCCGCAGGCGGGAGGTGGAGGGCGTAAAGGGCAGGTGAGGCAGGTTACCTATGGCCTTCAATGAACAACACATATCGCTGGCTGGAAAGGTTTTCGCTCAGGCGGAGGCGATGGCCGCCCGGTATTATCGTTTCACCCCCGAGCGGATGAAGAGGCATCGCTATGAAGTAAGGACCCTGGCTCATCTCAAAGAGCATGAGCGGGATGAACGTTCCTTCGCCCAGCTCTGTAAGTATCGGGGAAAAAGCAGCCATGACGAGGGGAAAGAGTATAATTTATATCGGATCTGTCTCCAGGACGACCGGATCCTCGATGCCGTTAAGAGGGCCAATACCTTCATAAAACTTGATTCCCTCCTTCTCTACATCGCCGCCCATGAGCTGGTCCACGTGGTCCGTTTTGAGGAAGGGATAATAGATTTCGAGGCGTCGCCCGGGGAGAAACAGAGGGAAGAAGAGGCGGTTCACTCTTTGACCAGAGGGGTCTTGCAACCGCTTGTCAGCCCGGAGATCAAGCTGGTTTTTGACTGTTTCAGCGACAAATACACGCTGGAAGGAATATATAATTAATCTGTCGGAGGGTTTTCAATGCCAATCTATGAGTATAAATGCAAGAAATGCCATCGAACTTACGAACTGTTTCAGGGGATCAACGATCCCGAGGCGGGATCGTGCATATACTGCCAGGGGACGGCCCGAAAGCTGATCTCTCTTTCGAGTTTTCACCTGAAGGGAACGGGCTGGTATGTGACGGACTACGGCGGAAAGAAGTGTAACTCGTCGGGCGAGGGGAAAAAGGAAGACAGCCCCTGCGGGGCAGGGGCCTGCGAAGGGGGTTCCTGCGAGTCCTAGCAGGATATAAAATCCGCGGTCATAACCGCGGCCCGGGGGAAGGTCATCTCCCGGGCCGCGGGGCTTTTATCAGGAGGCGCTCGCGGAGAAAATTGTCAACCGCCTCCTGGGTAAGCCCCGCCGGGAGGATTCCCGCCAGGGCATCGAGGGCTATCTCGACCCGGGCGGCGCTCCTGTGCCCGCCCGCCCTGCCGAAGCCGCCGAAGGCATTGGCCGCTATCTGGCCGCAGTCCCTCCGGTAGCCATCCCCCCGGAAGATGATAACCAGCCTGTCTTTGGCAATGCCGGCCACCACCACGTAGTAAACCTCGATGAGCCTGAGAAAGAAATCGGCCACCTGAACGCAGGCGTCGGTGCTTTCCACCCTTCCCAGGAAACAGACGATCCGATCCCGGAGGCGGTGTTTATTGTGGAAGGCGTGTTCGAAGTGTTTGAGAAACCGGTCGGGGATCTGATTGAGTTCTATCCGGCGGAGCAGCTGCCTGTTGGCCCGGGAGAAGTTGAATTGATAGGCCCCGATATCCTCCATCCGGGCGTCTCTTTCGAAGTTGTTCGTATCGGTCTTGATGCCGTAAAGAAGGGCCGTATGCAGGAGGCGGGGGATCTTCACCTTGGCGGCCAGGAGATATTCGGTCATGATCGTGGAGAGGGCGCCGTAGTTCTTCCTCACATCGGTCAATTCGGCCTGCCAGCCCCGGGTGTAGGGATGATGGTCAAGGACGATCTGAGGGGTGAGGCCGGAGAGGGCCTCACCGAAAAAGCCCGGCTGGGAATCGACCAGGGCGACGAGCCGGTAATCCGCCAGGTTCGCCTCGCTGAATCGCTGGATGTTCATCTTCAGGGCCCGCAAAAGCTCGATATTCTGATAGCGGCCGGCGGTTTCGGTGGAAAGAAAGATCCATCTGGCCAGCCCCGCCTTCTGGGAGATGATCTCTTTTAGGGCCAGGGCCGAGGCGATGGCATCGGGATCGGGACTGCCGTACATGCAAACGGCGAGGCTGTCGTTTTTCTGGATCATCCTTAAGAGCTTGACCGTATTAAAAAAGGTTTCCCCCTTAATAAGGAGTGACTCGACGCGCTGCATCTATGACCTCACGGGGGTTAAGAAGCGGGAAGGGGGCTCGCTTCGGTGGATATCGGCCCTGGCCCTGGCGATTCCCCTCGTCATTCCGGCCGAAACCGGCATCATGACCTGAGGGTTTTGAAGTATTGCTGATTTTGTCATTTCGAACGTCCGCCCTTGTCATTTCCACCGCGGGGAGAAATCTTAAACCACCTGAAGGCAAGATTTCTCGCAGCCTGCGCCCCTCGAAACGACATCATTTAAGGCTTTCAGAATGACTTGGCGAATGGATTGCGATATCGGGCATTAGCTTCCGGAACTTAAACTACCTTTATCCTTCCTTTTTTCCGGCCCTCTACCTCCCCGATAACCGCCGCCTCGATGACTCCGGCCCGGCGCAACCTTCCGACCAAGCCTTCCGCCCTCTCCGGCGGGACGCTTAGAAGGAGCCCTCCGGCGGTCTCGGGGTCAAACATTATCTCAAAGACCGACTCGGGGCAAGAGGATTCTTTGTCGATCAGGGGAAGCCGGTATTGTTTGTTTCTCTCCAGTCCTCCCGGGACCAGGCCCGTTTCGATAAGCTCGAGTGTCCCGGGGAAAAAAGGCACCTGGGAGGAGTAGATGGTCATCCCCACCTCCTCCCCTTCGATCATTTCGCAGGCGTGGCCTATGAGCCCGAACCCGGTCACGTCGGTGCAGGCATGGACGCAGTCCTCCTCAATCATAATCTCCGCCGCGGTCATATTCAGGGTTGTCATGGATTCCCTGGCCCGGGCGATGAGGTCCGGGTGGGCCAGGTCGGCCTTTTCGGCGGTGCCCGCAATCCCCGTGCCCAAAGGTTTGGTGAGGATCAGACGGTCACCCTCCTTACAGCCCCGGTTCAGGAGGACCTTATCCGGATGGATAACCCCGGTGACCGAAAGGCCGTACTTGATCTCTTCGTCCATGACGCTGTGGCCTCCCACGAGGACCACCCCGGCCTCTCTCATTTTGCTCAGCCCCCCGAGCAGGATTTCCTTGAGCACCGCCAGTTCCATCGTTTTTACGGGAAAGCAGACGATGTTCATCGCGGTAACTGGCCGGCCGCCCATGGCATAGACATCGGAGAGGGCGTTTACCGCGGCGATCTGGCCGAAGGTAAAGGGATCGTCCACGATCGGGGTGAAGAAATCAACGGTCTGGATGATAGCCAGATCGTCCCGGAGTTTGTAAACCCCGGCGTCTTCCGAGTGCTCCAGACCGACGATCAGGTTGGGGTCGCGGATCAGAGACAGGCCTGACAGGGCTTTTTCCAGGTCTCCCGGACCCAGTTTGCAGGCTCAGCCGGCGCCGGAGACGGTTTTGGTAAGACGGACCAAATCAGCCATTTGCCTTTCTTTCCGTTACAGGGGTCAGGGTTATCCGGTACCTCCCGCCGGCGGCAGCCGCCACTGAAGCGGTGAGGTTTCTCATCTTCGCCAGCCTCAGCACATTGTCCCGGGCGACCTCTTCGTCCACCAGGACCACGATGGTCTCGCCGGAATGTTCTTTCAAGGCCTCCATGGTTCTTACCACCGGCAGGGGGCAACTGAGGCCTTCCGCATTGACTTCAATCATCCTTGTCTCCTCATGGATCGGGCCTTCTGGTCAAGATGCGGCCTTTGCCTGGATTTCGGCAATGAAAGCCACGTACTCTATATCGCCGGCCTCAAAAATCCCGTCGATTACCGTCTTGTCGAGGGGTTCTATCTCCAAGGCCAGGTCGCAACCCTTTCTTAGATGGGGCGGGGCGGCTCTGAGCCTCGCTTCCAAGCCGGCTTTTTTCAAGATAAACTGCGCCCCCACCGCCTCTTCGGCGCTGTTGAAAAGGATCAGACTGGCCGTTTCCCGGCGGGGATTTTTATTTCTAAAGATCATCTTTGGGCCTTTCTTTCCGGCTGTAAGAAGCCCACAGCGAGGCAAAAGGAAAGACCGATCAGCACCGCCGCCGGCCCGTAGAGGCCCGGCCCCTTGGGCGAGCTTGCCAGGAGGAAGTTGTGGGATAGGGCGGCCCCTGCCAGGAGACCGAGCACCACAAAGGCCGAATCGGTATTGCCTTCCGCTGAGAGGATGGTCTGGCGCAGGGGGCAGCCTCCCAGGAGGGTGCCCGTCAGGCCGACCAGGGCCAGGCCCAGGAAGTTCCAGAGGTGGTTGTCATGGGCGATGGGTTGAGCGGTAAACCCCCAGTGCAGGGCACCGGAAGAGAAGTTCCCCAGGGCGTAATTCATAACGAGTGCCCCGGCAATGAAAGAGACGACCCCGCTTAAGAGGTGGTAATCCCGGACCAGAAATACGTCCCGCCAGGCGCCGGTGAAGCAGATCCTCGTTCTCTGGGCCAGCACCCCGATGGCGAGCCCGGCAAAAAGGGACAGGAGATAAGGGGCGAATTGGGATCCCGGACCCTTCTGGCTGGCCAGGATAAATACCGGCTTGGCGATCGAGAGGGCCAGAAGACCTACCAGGGCAAGGGGCAGGATGATGCCGGAAAGATCAGTGACTGCCGCCGCCCGGCCCAGGTTGAAACCCCGCTTAAGGAAAAAGATTCCCAGGACGACGCCGGATACCAAGCCGGCCAGGCCGACCAGGGCATTCAAGTCTCCGCCGGCGATCCGGAGGGCGGCCCGGATGGGGCAGCCCAAAAAGACAAGCGCCCCGACCATCATGAATAACCCCAGAAAGAAGCGGATAATGGGCGAAGACCCGCCCCGGGGTCTGAATTCCCCGGCCAGGCGCGCCGAGAGGAAAGCCCCCAATCCTACCCCCAGGACCTCGGGCCTCAGGTATTGGACCAGTTCGGCCCGGTGGAACCCGAGGCTTCCGCTTATATCCCGGAGAAAACAGGCGAAACAGAACCCCATGTTCGGCGGGTTTCCCCATCTGGTGAGAAGCACCGCCAGACCGCCTGTCAGCAGCCCTCCTGCGATCATGATGGTTTTCGGCGTGAGAATCGTTCCCATCGTTTCCTGCCCTTTCTCCGTTGGCGGCCTTTTATGGGGCCGGGGGATTTTCACCAAGCTGGAATCGGAATCCGCTTCCGTTGGCCCCTTGATAATGATATAGAAGTAATAAGTCAAATAAATAAAATTTATAATCCCCCCAGGGGCATAAGGCAGCGGCGGGAAAGGAGAGTGGTTTATGTACGACGGCTACAAAAACATTACCATGCAGCAGCTCGAGACGGTTTTTATCCTCCGGGAAGAAGGGAGTTTCACCCGGGCAGCCCGGAGGATGTATTTGACCCAGCCGGCCTTGACCAGACAGATCAAGAATTTAGAAGAGATACTCGGGGTGTCTATCTTTAAACGGGATGGCCACGGACTTGCCCTCACCGAAGAAGGCAGGATCCTCCATGAATATGCCCGGCGGATTCTCAAGCTGCGGGAGGAGGCCAAAGAGAAAATCGCCCGGTCGCAGAGCCAGGAGGCCGGGGACATCTATATCTCGGCTAGCACCATCCCCGCCACCTATATCCTCCCTTATGCCTTAAGCGATTTCAAAAAATATCATCCCGAGATCCGGTCCCATATCCAGATGGCGGCAAGCGGCGAAACCCTCGAGGCGATCCTCGCAGGCGAGAGGGAACTGGGATTTATCGGCAAAAATCCCGCCAACCCCCGGCTTCATCTGGAGGCGATCTGGCAGGATCGCTTGATTCTGGCCGCAGGCAGCCCCCATCCCTGGTTTGAGAGAAAAACGGCAACGATCGAGGAGCTACGGCGGGAACCGCTGGTCATCAGGGAGCGGGGTTCGGCCACCCGGGAAATCCTCGAGCGCTCCTTGAGGGAAAAGGAGTTTCCTCCCCTGTCCCACTTCAGGATCATCGCCGAACTGGGGAGCTCGGAGGCGGCCAAGGAGGCGGTGCTGGCCGGGCTTGGCGTTACGGTTATTTCGAAACACGCCGTGGCCCGGGAAATGGAGTTGGGTCTCATCCGGGAGACAGTCATCGACGGGCTTGAAATCCAGAGGCGCTTCTATTTGATCTGGAAGAAACAGTTCGTTCTTCCCCCCTGCCACGAAACCTTCGTCGAGTTCATTAGGAATTACCGGATGCAGGGATAATCGTTATGACCTGGAGGCAAACGGCATGGGGACCGACGAAGCGCCAAAACAGGCAGTCAGCCAAAGCCGTCGGAATATTCATTTTTAAAATACTTGTTGACAAGGGTCGCTTTCCCTGTTAACGGGTTTCCAAAATATAAAGGAATCGCCCCATGGAACACAAGAAATACATCCTTACAAGCTGGCGCTGGCAGGCCGAAATGGGGGTTTGCCGCCGCTGATCTGCATTTAAACCTTAAGGCCGTGGAGAAACCCCGAAAGACAGTCTTCACGGCTTTTTTGCATTCTGAAAGTCGCCTGTTTAGCCGTGAGCATTCACGGCTTTTTTTTTGGAGGCCAAAACATGTTCCATCCCGATCTTGCCGAATTCACCACCCTGGCCGGGGAAGGGAAGCTCATCCCCGTCTATAAGGAGATCCTGGCGGATCTCGAGACCCCGGTGGGGGTTTTGAAGAAGCTCGCCTGCAAACCCCAGATATTCCTTCTTGAGAGCGTGGAGGGAGGCGAGAAATGGGGAAGGTACAGTTTCCTTGGCTTTGATCCTCACGCCGTACTCAGGGTTCGGGCGGAAGAGGTAATCATCACCGGCCCCGACGGCACCGCCCGTTATGACCATCAGGGGGATCCCCTCGGCTTTCTTCAGGAATACCTTAAGCGGTTCGCCCCGGCGCCGGTTGACGGCCTGCCCCGTTTCGCAGGCGGCGCCGTCGGATTTTTCAGTTATGAGACACTCCATTATCTCGAAGAGATTCCCCGTCCGCCCCGGGACGGATTCGACTTCGACGAGGCGGTCTTTTTTGTCACCGACAGTCTCTTTATCTTCGACCGTCTAAGACACACCGTCAAGATCATGGTCCTGGGCCTCCCGGAAGAATCTGCGACGGCGAAAGAGGCCTATGAAAAGGCAATCAACCGCATCGGGGAACTCGAGGCGCTTCTTTTTCACCCCCCCCCGCCCCCTCTCCCGCCGCCCGGGGACGGCATCGATCTGGAACCGACGATCAGTTACGATGAATTCCTCGCCCGGGTAAGGCAAGCCAAAGAGTATATTTACCGGGGAGACATCATCCAGGTGGTATTATCCCAGCGCTTTCAGGGGCAAACCGACCTCGATCCGGCGGATCTCTACCGGGCCCTGCGCTTCGTGAATCCCTCCCCGTATCTGTTCTTCTTCAAACACCACGACCTGGTTCTCATCGGATCTTCGCCGGAGACGATGGTCCGCCTGGAAGACGGCCAGATCGAGCTTCGCCCGATCGCCGGGACCAAGCCCCGGGGGAAGACGGAGGAAGAGGATCGGAAGCTCGCCTGCGAGCTGCTCCAGGATCCGAAGGAGAAGGCGGAACACGTCATGCTTGTCGATCTGGGGAGAAACGATCTGGGCCGGGTGAGCCGCATCGGCTCGGTTCAGATCAATCAGCTCATGGCGGTCGAGAGGTATTCCCACGTGATGCATCTGGTCTCCAACATCAGATCCCAGCTTGATGAAAACTCCGATGCCTTCGCGGTGATCCGGGCCACGTTTCCCGCGGGAACCCTTTCGGGGGCGCCCAAGGTAAGGGCGATGGAAATCATCTCGGAGCTCGAGAACCTTCCCCGGGGACCTTACGGCGGGGCGACGGGCTATTTCAGTTTCAGCGGCAACCTGGATTTCTGCATTACCATCCGGACCATCATCATGAAGGGAAGGGATGTCTATGTGCAAGCCGGGGCGGGCATTGTGGCCGATTCGGATCCCGATTACGAATATACCGAAACGCTAAACAAGGCCCGGGGGATGATAAAGGCGATCAACCTCGCCGCCCGGGGATTCCGAATAACCGCCGAGGGAGGATAAACCATGTTCCTCATGATCGACAATTACGACTCTTTCACCTACAATCTGGTCCAATACCTGGGCCAGCTCGGGGCAGAGGTGGCCGTCTTCCGAAACGACCGGATCACCATCCCCGAAATCGAGGCACTGAAGCCGCAAGCCATCTTCATCTCTCCGGGACCGAAAACCCCGGCTCAGGCCGGGATTTCGGTGGCGGCAATCAGGCATTTCGGCCGCCGGCTGCCTATCCTCGGGGTCTGCCTGGGCCACCAGTCCCTCGGGTATGCCTTCGGGGCGGAGGTCATCCGGGCAAAGCGGATGATGCACGGCAAGACATCCCCTGTTATAAGCGACGGGAAAACGATCTTCTCCGGCCTCCCCAATCCCTTCCCAGCCGGACGGTACCACTCGCTTCTGATCAGGAGGGAAACCCTCCCCTCCTGTTTTACCGTCTCCGCGGAGACCGAAGAGGGAGAAATCATGGGGCTGCGCCATAACGAGTATCCCCTCGAGGGCGTCCAGTTTCATCCGGAATCGATCTTGACCCCCCAGGGCAAGAGGCTCCTTAAGAATTTTCTCGACGGCACAACGAAAGGATAAATGATGAAAGAGGTTATCGCCAAACTGCTCAAGAGGGCCGATCTGGCCCCCGGGGAGATGGAGGCGGCCATGGGACAAATCCTGGAGGGAAAGGCCACGGAGGCCCAGATCGCCGCCTTCCTCACGGCCCTCACCATCAAGGGTGAGACGGCCGTGGAGCTTGCCGCCGCCGCCCTGGCCTTAAGGAGGCGGGCCGCCAAGGTCGATGCCCGCTCCTCGGTCATCGTGGATACCGCCGGCACCGGCGGCGACGGCCTTAACACCTTCAACATCTCCACCACCGCCGCCTTCGTCGTGGCCGCGGCGGGGCTCACCGTGGCCAAGCACGGTAACCGCGGGGTGTCCAGCGGTTCGGGAAGCGCCGATGTAATGGAAAAATTAGGGGTGAATATCCAGGCCGATCCGCTCGTCATGGAGGAATGCCTCCAGCAGACGGGCCTGGCCTTCCTCTTCGCCCCGCTTTATCACGGAACCCTGAAACACGCCCAGAAACCGCGCCGGGAACTGGGCTTTCGAACGATCTTCAACCTGCTTGGCCCCCTCATCAATCCCGCCGGGGCCACCGCCCAGCTCATCGGCGTCTATGACCCCGGTCTCACGGAAACGGTAGCCACGGTCTTAAAGGAGATGGGAACAAAGCGGGCCTTCGTCGTCCACGGCGCCCCGGGGCTCGATGAGGCCTCGATCTCCGGCCCCACCCGGGTCGCGGAATTAAACGACGGTCTCATCACCACCTACGATCTTGATCCGGAGGATTTCTTCGGGGCAACCTATCCGATCGAGGCCTTGCGGGGAGGCGAGGCCGACCTCAACGCCGAGATTACCAAAGCGGTCCTGGCCGGTGCCCCGGGACCCCACCGGGATATTGTTCTTCTCAACGCGGCCCTGGCCATCAAGGCGGGAGGCCGGGCTGAAGACATTCGTGAGGGCATCGATAAGGCCGCCTGGGCCATCGATTCGGGGGAGGCCAAGAGAAAACTCGCCGACTTGATCGCCTTCTCCCGGGGGTAACACCATGTTCTTAGAAAGAATCGTTGCAGAAAAACAACGGGAGATCGAAATCCTCAAGAAGGAATTCCGCGGGAACAGCGAACAAGCCTCCGCCCTTCCCCCAGCGAGAGACTTTGTCGGCGCCCTTAAAGGGATGAAACCGGCCATTATCGCCGAGATCAAGAGGGCATCCCCGTCCCGGGGCCGACTGGTGGAAGATCTCTCCCCCGGAATTATCGCCCGGACCTATGAAAAGGGGAAGGCCGCCGCGGTTTCGGTTCTTACGGAACGCCGGTTCTTCGAAGGGGACATCTCCCATCTGACCGTCGTGAGAAATGTCATTGATCTGCCCATCTTAAGAAAGGATTTTATTCTCCATCCCCTCCAGATCCTCGAGGCCAGATTAAGCGGCGCGGATGCCGTGCTCCTTATTGCCCGGATTATCTCCGGGGATGACCTCGGGGAGTTTATCCGCCTGAGCCGCTCCCTGGGCCTTGCCCCCCTGGTGGAGGTGGATTCGCCTGCGGATCTGGGGCAGGCGCTCAGCTCCGGGGCGGATTTGATCGGGATCAACAATCGGGACCTGGAAACTTTTCAAACGGATATTTCAAAAAGCATAAATCTCGCCGCCCTCGTCCCAGAAGAGGTGACCCTGGTCAGTGAAAGCGGAATCACGAAACGGGAGGATATCGAGACCCTGATGGACGCAGGTATCCACGCCTTTCTCATCGGCGAGGCCTTAATTACCGCGGCGGATCCGGCAAAAAAACTGGCGGAACTCCGGGGAGACGAGTCATGACGGAGATCAAGATCTGCGGAATAACCCGGGAAGATGACGCCCTTCATTGCATCGAGGCGGGAGCAGCGGCCCTGGGCTTCGTCTTCTATCCCCAGAGTCCTCGCTACGTAAGCCCAAAGCGGGCCAGGGAAATCGCCGCCGTTTTACCCCGGGAAGCGGTTACGGTAGGGGTGTTTGTCAACGAAAAACCGGATAAGGTAAAAGAGGTTTACCGGGAGGCGAGTCTCGGTCTCGTGCAACTGCACGGGGAGGAATCCCCGGACTATATGTCCGCCCTGGGTGGGATCCCGGTCGTAAAAACCCTTTTCCGGCAGGAGGATCTGGCCGGGTACGCCTCCTTCCCCCAGCCCCTCAGGGCCTTTTTAATCGATACGAGGGGGGAGAGCCCCGGCGGCACCGGGCGGGCCTCGGATTGGCCGTTGGCCCGCTTCCTCGCCCGCTCCTATCCCACGATCCTTGCCGGGGGGATCAATCCCGACAACGTCACCGCCGCCCTGGACGCAGTAAGACCGCAGGCGCTGGACGTAAACAGCGGGGTAGAGGAAAGCCCGGGAAAGAAGGATCACCGGCTCGTTACTGCCCTGATGAAAAAAATCAAACAGGTGAAAATAACCGACGCAGGGCCGGGAAGAATCTTCATCCCCGGATACCCTGCCCCAACAGAGGAGCATAAATGAACAGGAACTTGCCGGATCGATCCGGACACTTCGGCATCTTCGGCGGCCGCTACAGCGCCGAGACCCTGATACCGTTTCTTTACGAACTCGAAGCAGCCTACGGGGAAGCGAAGAAAGACAGTGGATTCAAAAGGCTGCTTGCCTCTTACCGCGAGGAATATGCGGGCCGGGAAACGCCCCTTTACGAGGCAAAAAGGCTGACGGAGCGGCTCGGCGGGGCCAAAATCTATCTCAAAAGGGAAGATCTCAATCACACCGGGTCCCACAAGATCAACAACACCTTAGGCCAGGGGCTCCTTGCCAGAAGAATGGGGAAAAAACGGGTTATCGCCGAAACCGGCGCCGGCCAGCACGGGGTTGCCACGGCCACCGTAGCCGCCCTCCTGGGTCTCGAATGCCGGATCTTCATGGGAGAGATGGACATGGAGAGACAGGCCCCGAATGTCGAGCGGATGAAGATCCTGGGCGCCGAAGTGGTTCCCGTCGGAAACGGCTCCAGGAGCCTCAAGGACGCCATGAACGAGGCCTTGCGGTACTGGCTTAAGGAAATCAGAGACACGTTCTACATTATCGGCTCCACCGCCGGCCCCCATCCCTATCCGATGATGGTCCGGGATTTCCAGAGCGTCATCGGGAACGAGACGTTAAGGCAAATCAGGAAAAAGGAAGGGAGGCTCCCGGACTACCTCATCGCCTGCGTCGGCGGAGGCAGCAACTCGCTGGGCCTGTTCTATCCCTTCCTTAAGTACCCCGAGGTAACCATGATCGGCGTCGAGGCGGCGGGGCTCGGCCTTGCCACGGGGCGGCACTCAGCCAGCATCACCGCCGGCCGGATCGGCGTTTTGCACGGGAGCAAGACCTACGTCCTGCAAAATTGCGACGGCCAGATCGCCTGCGCCCATTCCCTGGCCGCTGGCCTCGACTATCCCGGAGTCGGCCCGGAACACAGCTACTACCACCAGACCGGGAGAATCCGCTATGAGGCGGTCACCGATCAGGAGGCCCTTCAGGCCTTTCATCTCCTTTCCCGGTGCGAGGGGATCATACCCGCCTTAGAGAGCGCCCACGCCCTGGCCTGCGCGGCCAAACTGGCCCCGGCCTTGGAGCGGGATCAGATCCTGGTGATCAACCTCTCCGGGCGGGGGGACAAGGATGTCAGCCAGGTGGAAAACATCGCCGGAGGTGCGGAAAGATGAATCGGCTGACCAAAAGGTTTCAGACTCTGAAAAAACGAAACGAGAAGGCCCTGATCGCCTACCTCACCGCAGGGGATCCGTCTTTGGAGACGAGCGGCAGATTGATCCTGGAGATGGCCGCAGCCGGGGCGGACGTCATCGAAATCGGCGTCCCCTTCTCCGACCCCACCGCCGACGGGCCGATTATTCAACAGGCCGGCAAGCGGGCCTTGGAGAAGGGCGCAAACCTTAGAAAAATCATGGAACTCATCGGCGCTCTGCGCGAGAAAACCGATGTTCCCCTCGTCCTCTTCGGCTATTTCAACCCCATTTTAGCCTTCGGTTTGGAGGATTTCGCCATCAAGGCAAAAGAGGCGGGCTTAGACGGTCTCCTGGTGGTTGATCTACCTCAGGAAGAGGCCCCGGAACTCCGAAGATACACTGACCCCGCCGGGCTCGCCTTCATCCCCCTCATCGCCCCTACCTCGACGGCCAAGCGGATCGCCGCCGCCGCCCGGAACAACCGGGGGTTCATCTACTTCATCTCGGTGACCGGCGTCACCGGCAGCGCCCAGCCGGATCCGGACGGGCTCAAAGAGGACATAAACCGGATCAGGGCCTTAACCGATATCCCTTTGGCCGTGGGCTTCGGCATCTCCACCCCCGCCCAGGCAAGCCTAATCGCCCCGTTAGCCGACGGCATCGTCGTGGGCAGCGCCCTCGTGGAGATGATCGGCAGCGGGGAGGACGAGCAGATTATCCTGGCAAAGATCAACGGATTCATCAGGGAGATGAAAGAAGCCCTCAGGGTTCACCCTTTTCCTGCGGCCCGATCCCTGGTATAAGACGACCTGAGCCCCCCTTACCCGGGGGGAAATTCAGATACCGAAAGAGCAGACCCATGGCCGGACTCACCCTTGCGCAGATCGCCCCTTCCACCTACCTCATTGCCGCCCCGGCCAATATCGGGGTCTATGTGAGGGACAACAAGGCGATTCTCATCGATAGCGGCAATGACAAGGAGGCGGGGCGGCAGATCTTAAAGCTCCTCCATGCCCAAGGTTGGGAGCTTGAGTTGATCGTCAACACCCACTCCAACGCGGACCATATCGGGGGAAACGCCTTTCTCCAGAGCCGGACCAACTGCCGGATCGCCGCCACCGCCCTGGAGGCCGCCTTCATCAACCACCCCTTATTGGAGGCCTCGTTTCTCTTCGGGGCCTTCCCTCATCCGGGCTTAAGAAACAAATTCCTCCTGGCCCAGGAATCGGTGGTAACCGATATCATCCCTTCTTCAGGTCCGATTCTCGCTACAGGGCTTCTGGCGGTGCCCCTCCCTGGTCATTATTTCGCCATGGTCGGGGTGAAAACCCCGGACGATGTCTTCTTCGTAGCGGACGGCGTCTTTCCCGCGGCTATCCTGGAGAAATACCACCTGGCCTTTCTCTACGACCTTCAGGGCCAACTGGAGACCCTGGAGATGCTAATGAGCGCCTCCGCCCGCCTCTTCGTCCCCGGCCACGGCAAGCCCGGTGAAAACATCGCCCCGCTTGCGGAAATCAACCTCCGGAAGATCGAGGAGATCAGGGGGTTTCTAACCGGGGCCCTCGAAAAACCGCTCATCTTCGAGGAGATCCTCGCCTTGGTCTGCTTTCGTTTCTCCCTTTCCCTCGACGCCAACCAGTACGTTCTCGTCGGCAGCACCGTCCGTTCCTACCTGGCCTATCTTGCCGCCAAAGACAGGCTTGCCGTCAGCTTCAACGCGGGAAAAATGTACTGGCAGGCCCGCTGATCCGGCGGGGGAGGTTCCTCATTTTGCTAAAGCCGCGGGGAAACAAGGAATAATGACAGTCAGTCATCTCTTTGGATTCTTAACGGCGCCCCGGGGTGGCTAAAATTCAGTTGTCACAGATGGTCGGTTTTGGGTTGACCTTTCCGGGCTTGATCGGGAAAATCCAGGGCACCGATATATTCCGCGGGAAAATCCGCCTCCCCGGCCAGTTCGAGAAACGCAATCTTCCTTGCCAGGTCTTCCGCCGCCCGGCGCTTCCTCCAATCTAACAGAACCTC